>NZ_DJOA01000008.1:80489-106739 GCF_002437085.1 Candidatus Avelusimicrobium stercoris
TGTGCGGGATTTCCGCCCCGCCGATAAACAACTTGCGGCCCGGTTCCAGGCGGTGCAAATCAAACCCGAAACCCGTGCGGTAAATAACAGAATTTTCCAAGAGAGCCTCCGCAAATACTAAATCTTCCGGCGTGGTAATTTTGTTGTTTTTGTAGGAAGACGGCACCACGCGCACTTTTATCCCCAATTTTTCCACCAGTTGGGATTCATCCGTTGCACCTTCCTCTTGCCCGAATTTTTCCAACGCTTCCGCCAAAATAGAGCGGCGGTAGCATTGGGGCGTTTGCGCGGCCCACAGGACAGAACGGTCCAGCGTGTTTTGCACAAAGCCGTCCTTGCAAACCTTTACCGTATCCTTAACGGGCACGGCTAATACAGCAGCCCCATATTTCTGCGCGGCCTGCAAGCAAGCGCTGATATGCACGGGCTCCACCAGTGGGCGGGCGCCGTCGTGCACGGCCACTAATTGGGCAGTAGCAGACGTCTTTAAAAAACCGTTTTTTACGGACAACAGCCGCGTTTTACCGGGGTCTGCAAAAATAATATGGGGAAAGCGTTTTTCCAGTTCTGCGCGGTTTTCGGGCGGCGTAACCACCACAATTTCTTTTATTTCCGGCGTATTTAAAAACGCTTCTACCGTGCGGACAAGTACGGGCTTTCCGCCAAGCGGCAACATTTGCTTGGGGCGGCCCATACGTGTGCCGCTTCCCCCCGCTACAATCACCGCTGACGAAAAGCCCGTCTGTTCAGACATAAAAACCTTATTTAACTTTGGCAAAAATCATCCGGCCGGAAGAGGTTTGCAAAATGGAATACACCGCCACTTCCGTACGTTTGCCGATATGTTTGCGGCCGTCTTCCACCACGACCATTGTGCCGTCGTCCAGGTAGCCGATGCCCTGTTCTTTTTCTTTACCGTCCTTCATAATAAACAGAGACATACTTTCCCCGGGCAGCACCACCGGTTTTAAGGCGGTAGCCAAGTCCGCAATATTAAGCGCAATTACATTGTAAAGCGCGGCAATTTTATTTACATTAAAATCAAGCGTTACCACTTCGGCATCTAAACTTTTAGCCAATTTTACGACGCGTTCCTCCAAGGTGTCCGCCTTGGGGGTTTTGTTCGTAATGCGCACGGAAATTTCCGACAGTTCCTGCAAGCGGGTGGCCACGTCCAAACCGCGGCGGCCTTTGGCCCGTTCCAACGGGTCCTTGGAAGACACCATTTTGTTTAATGCGTCCAGCACAAACACCGGCAGTACAATCACGCCGGAGAGGAAATTAATTTCGCACAAATCCACAATGCGCCCGTCCATAAGCGCGGTAACATCGGCCACTTTTAAGTGGTGGCCTTTATAAGAGAGGCCTTCCAAGTCGCGCGACTTAAACAAACTGGCCAGCACGCCAAAAATCAGCAGGCCGATTTCAAAGGAGCGGTGGTATTGGTTCCAAAAAGCCATTACATCGCCGTTGGCAAAGTTGTTCATCCCGTAGTCAAACAGCACAAACAACATATACCCCAGCAAAAAGCCGGAGCAGGCAATCATAATTTTAATAAGGCGCAAGCGTTTAAACAACACTTCGCCCGCCACGACGAGCGCACCGCATAAAAGACCCGCGAGCAGGCTCATCCACTCTTTATCAATAAAGTTATACGTTAGAAACGGAAATGCTACCAACGTGGAAATACGAAAAATCCAAATAGGCATATGCCCTCCAAAAAATAGGGGAACCCGTCCCCGGATAAGACTAGTTATATTCTAGCACTTTGCAGGCTACTTTTACAGTGTTTCTTTGACGGCGCACCACCGGACTAGCGCAATTTAAGCGCTAATGCGTTCAAATCAGCCAGTTCCACCAGGGTCATTGCGCTTAATTTTTGCTTTTCGCCCTTGGTTACCGCCGCCGCGAAACCTTTCTTAAAGCCTAACCGCTGGGCTTCTTCCAGCCTGCGGTCAATCAGCGGCACCTTGGCTACCTGTCCCAAAATGCCCACCTCGGCCATAAACACACAATCCGGCGCAATTGGAATTTCCTTGCACGAACTGATGACCGCCGCGCAAACGGCTAAATCCAAGGCCGGGTCCTTCAATTTTACGCCGCCCGCCAAACTGACAAAGATGTCCTTGTTGTCTAACGATAGGCCAATATGCTTTTCCAGCGCGGCAAACAGCATCAAACAGCGGTTTAAATCCACTCCCGTCGCCACCCGGCGCGGGAACGGATAGCGCGTAGGCGACACCAAGGCTTGCACCTCGGTCAAAATCGGCCGAGAACCTTCCAACGCCAAGGAATACGCACGCCCCTTCATTGCGCTGTCGCGCGAGGTTTGGGCAAAATATTCGCTGGCGTTTTCCACCGATTCCAATCCGTGCCCCGTCATTTTAAACAGGCCGATTTCCCCGGTGGAACCAAAGCGGTTTTTGTGCGGGCGCAAGAGGCGCAGGACGTTATCCTTTTCCGTATCAAAATAGAGCACGCAATCCACCATATGCTCCAAAATCTTCGGTCCCGCCAGTTCGCCGTCCTTGGTAACGTGGCCCAACACAAAGGTAATAATGCCCTTGGGTTTGCACAAGCGCACCAATTCGCTGGTACACTCGCGCACCTGCGCTACCGTACCGGCGGAGGACGTAAATTCCGGGTGGTAAACCGTTTGGATAGAGTCCAAAATCAGCACTTCGGGGTTTACCTGCTCCACGGACTCCACGATTTTTTGGATGTCCGTTTCGCACAACAGGAAAATATTGTCGCCGTTTACCTTCAAGCGTTGGGCACGGCCCGAAATCTGGCCGATACTCTCCTCACCCGAAATATACAGCACCTTTAACGTTTTGGAAAGTTCCGCCGCCACCTGCAACATTAGCGTAGATTTGCCGATACCGGGCGCCCCAGCCAAAAGGGTCAACTGCCCTTTGACGAGGCCTCCGCCCAGCAAGCGGTCAAACTCGCTGATGTGGGTTTCTATGCGCGGTTCTTTAACGGCCTTGCTGTCCGCCAGTTTTACAATTTCGGAAGAGAAATCGGTAAAACTGCGCGTGCGCTGCGAGGCTTTTTTGCTTTCCTGCTGTTTAACCTCTTCTACCAAGGTGTTCCACTCCCCGCACTCCGGGCATTTACCCGCCCATTTTGGGGATTCATAACCACACTTTTGGCAGACGAAAACCGTTTTAAATTTCATACTTTATCTGGCCCCGGCCGCAGCCGCCATACCAAAGAAAGAGGAAATATCCTGGTCGTTAAACGACAAGTTGGCTTTAAGCGCGAACTCGTTGGTTTCCATCGCGTCGCGCATCCACGCGCCCACGGAGAAATAGCGGTTCACACGGAAATCCAAGCCGTACGTCAAATTGGGTTTATTGAAGCGGCGCCCGTTAATTACGCGGTCGCGGCCCCAATCATAAAATTCCCCGCCGACGGTAAAGCGGCTTAAAAATTTGTCGTCATAGAACGGCTTTAATTCAAGCGCCACCCCGCCGCCGCCACGGATTAAACCGGCGGAAACGGTCGCCCATTTGTTATACAGGCCGAAGCGGACGTCAAACTTGTTCTTTTCCAAATAGTCGCCGTCTTTGAGTTTGTCATCCTCGTTGCCGATGTTGGCCATACCCACGCGGTAGAACGTATAACCGCTGGACGGGAAGATTTCAAGCGCAAGGTCGCTGGTGGCCTGGCCCGGGCCCGGCATATAGAAGAAGTCGTAATCCCAATACACGCGGAAACGGCTCATCTTGCCCACAAAGGTTTTTACCTCGCCCATTGTTTCCTTTAAATCCTTTACGCTGTCTTTTACGTCCTTCTTCATTTCGGGGTCTTTAATCAAACTGCCGATGACGCCCTCGCCTTTTTCCAAACTGTTCATCAAGGAATCGGCCTTAGCCAAGACCTCCTTCAAGCGTTCGGAAGCCACGTCCAAATTTTCTACGGAATTTGTTAAATACGGGCGCATTTGGGCTACTAATTGGTTCAAATTGGCCGATAATTGGCGCACGTCGTTCATCGTTTGGTTGAGTTTGGCGCCAAATTCGCCTTGGTTATTTACGCTGTCCACAAATTCCTTAATGCTGGACATCGTTTGCGAAATCATCACGTCCATCGGCTGTTCGTTAAGCCCGGGGACGTATTCGCCCGGCTGGATAAAGGGGGCCGAAAGCGGCCCTTGCACGGCCTTTAAATATTTAGAGCCGATAATGCCCGTCATCGCCACGCTGAACTCCGCCCCGCGGTGCAGTTCCACCCCGTCATTAATGGAGGCCACAACCACCACTTGCCCGTTTTCAATTTTGATTTTTTTAACCTTACCCACCTCTACGCCCGCGAGTTTGACCGGGGCCTGTACGGCCAGGCCGGACACGTCCGCAAACGTAATGTTAATGTCGTGGGTCTTGGTAACGGACAGTCCACCTAAAAAATAGAGCGAAAAGCCGAAAATAAAAAGACCTAATACGGTAAATATCCCCAATTTAGTTTCTGGTTTCATTGTTCATCCTTTTAAGTAAAATAAAACTACGCCTTTAACAACTGCATTTGGATAGGCCCTTGGCTGCTGCCTTCCACAAATTGTTTTACATACGGGTTATCCGTTTTTCTAAATTCCTCCGGCGTGCCGTACATCAAAATACGTCCCTCGTATAAGAACGCAATATAATCGGCAATTTTAAAGGCCGAGCGCATATCGTGCGTAATAACTACCGAGGTTACCCCCAGTTTGGCCTTTAAGCCGATAATCAAATCGCTGATAATGTCGGACATTATCGGGTCCAAGCCTGTGGTGGGCTCGTCATATAAAATCACTTTCGGCTCCACCGCCAGTACCCGCGCCAGCGAAACGCGCTTCTTCATCCCGCCGGACAGTTCGCTGGGGTTCAACTTGGCTACATCTTCCTTTAACCCCACCAAGGCCAATTTTTCTTTAATTACCTTGGGGTATTCGCTTTCCGGCACCTCGGTTAAATATTTAAGCCCGAACGTAACGTTTTCGCCTACGCTCATAGAGTCAAACAAGGCGCCCTCTTGGAATAAATAGCCAAATTTGCGGCGGATGGCGGCCAGTTTAATTTCGCTGTGGATTTTAGTAATATCCTTTCCGTCCACCCAAATATGCCCGCCCGTGGCTTCTTCCAACCCGATAAGGCATTTAATTAATGTGCTTTTCCCCGAACCGGAACCGCCCAAAATGCAAGTGGTTTTGCCCTCTTCAATTTTGAGGTTTACATCCTTTAACACCTGTTTGGGGCCGAAACTTTTTTGCAAATCTTTAATTTCAATCATATTAAACCCCGAACGCCGTTAAAATGGCGGTTAAAAAATAATCCAACACCAAAATAAGTACAATCGTGGTAACCACGGCCCCGGTAGTGGCTTTACCCACGCCCTCGGCACCGCCGCGCGTGCTGACGCCCTTGTAGCAGCAGACCGTCGCCACCATAAAGGCAAACACGAACGATTTAATAAACCCGTGCATAAAATCCCGCACGCCCATAAACGAGGTAATATCCGTTATATATACCTCTCCGGCCACGCCCAGCGCATAGACCGCCACCAAGTAGCCGCCCAAGACGCCGAACAAATTGGAAAAAAGCGTTAAAACCGGCATCGTAAATAAAAAGCCGAACATCCGCGGGATAACCAAATAGCGGATAGGGTTCGTACCCAAGGTGTAGAGTGCGTCAATCTGCTCGGTTACCGCCATTGTGCCGATTTGCGCCGTTACCGCGGCCCCCGCACGGCCGGAAACGACAACCGCCGTCAGCACCGGGCCCAATTCGCGGATAAGCGAAAACGTAACAATCGTGCCTACAAAAATAGGTTCGCCAAAGATATTGTCAATCGTATTCCCCGCTTGCAACGCCAGCACCATACCCGTAAACAAACTGGTAAGCGCCGTTACGCCCAAGGATTCCACGCCAATCGTTACGCTCTGCTCCACCGCCTGTCCAAACTCAAAACGGGAGTGGGTCAGCCAGAACAAAGACGAACGGACCATTTGGGCGGCTCCGCCCACTTGACCGAACAGGTTGGACATATATTTACCGATAAGCGTAAACATTATTCTTTGTAAATCCTCGGTACGCGGGGCATCAAAAGAGTGCACAGTTCATAATCAATCGTGCCCGCCTTTTCGGCCAGTTCCGCGTAAGTAATTTCTTCGTCGCCTTGTCGGCCTACGGCCACCGCTTCGTCGCCCACCTTCACGGGCCCGGCGTTCGTAATATCCACCATCAGCATATCCATTGTGATATTGCCCAATACCCGGCAGCGTTTGCCGTTAATAAGCACCTCGGCCTTATTGGAAAGCGCCCGCAAATAGCCGTCCCCATACCCTAAGGGTAAAGTGGCCACCTTCATTGCGGACGGCGCAATAAAACTGCGGTTGTAACTAATGCTCGCCCCGGCAGGTACGTCCTTTACATACACCACACGGGTTTTTAAAGACAAAATCGGTTCAAACCCGGGTTCTAACCCCAGAGCGCTGTGGCCCGTGCGGACCATATCGTAATGCACATCGGGCCGCGCGGTAATGGCCGCGGAAGCCGCCACGTGGCAATAATTGATATGAATACCCTTTAAATGTACATTGGTTAGCGTGTCGCGATAGTAGCCGATTTGCTCCTCGGTATAAGCCGGGTCTGTTTCCACACTGGAAAGGTGCGTAAAGAGTCCGTCCAAAATGACGTGCGGGTTCTTATCCAAATATTCAATGACGTTAAACACCCCGCCGCGGCGCGTGCCGATACGCCCCATACCCGTATCCTGCTTGACGTGGCAGAGGGCCTTTTTGCCCAGTTTTTCGGCAATTTCGCACACGGCCTTGGCCGCGTCCAAACTGGCAATGGTTATGGCAATATTGTTTTTAATGGCATACTCAAACGCTTCAAACGGGTAAATACTGCCCAATACCAAAATAGGAAGCGTTACGCCCACTTGGCGCAACTGCAACGCTTCCTCCACCGAGGCCGCGCCAAAAAAGTCGCTTAGTTTGTTTTTTTCCAAAAATAGGCCCAAGGGCACCGCTCCGTGACCATAGGCGTTGGCCTTTAAAACGGTCAAAACGCGTACCCCCACGCCGGCCTGCTCGTGCACCTTGCGCATATTGCGGGCCAGTTTCTTTAAATCTACTTCGGCAATAGTCGGTCTTAAAATAGGCATCATATACATTACTCCGGAATTGCCATTGTGGTATTTCCGCCCATATCCTGCGCGTTTTCCATATGTTCGGGCGCAGGGTTGGTAAACAAGGCGTATTCGCCGAAGAAGGCCAAATCAATATCCCCCACCGGGCCGTTACGCTGTTTGGCAATAATCAGCGTGGCCTTGTTTTTGAGGGTTTCGTCGTCGCGTTTATAGTACGCTTCGCGGTGGATAAGGGCTACTACGTCGGCGTCCTGTTCAATAGAGCCTGATTCGCGCAAGTCGGACAACTGCGGTTTATTGTCTTGGCGGCTCTTGTCCTCGTTTTTACGGCTCAACTGCGAAAGAGCCAGCACGGGCACATTTAAGGTACGGGCCAAATCTTTAAGCATACGGGAAATTTCGGACACTTCCTGCTGTCTGCTTTCGGTACGGCGTTCGCCGCCGCGGATTAACTGCAAGTAGTCAATTACAATCAGGCCCAATTCCTTGCCCTGCTTTTTAAGGTCGGTCGCCAAGCGGCGCGCGCGCATACGCAGTTCGGTAATGGAAATGCCGGACGTATCGTCAATATACATTGGCGCGGAGGCCAAGCGGCCCAGTTCGCGCGTCAAATCGGACCATTTGCTTTGCTCGTAGTACCCGGTGCGCAATTTGTAAATTTCCACCATCGCAGCCGCGCCGAGCATACGTTCAAAAATAATGTGCCGCCCCATTTCCAGCGAAAAGAACGCCACCGGGAACCCACACTCCACGCAAGCGTGGTGCGCAATGTTCAGCGCCAAGGCCGTTTTACCTTGGCTGGGGCGCGCGCCCAAAATAATCAGGTCGGACTTTCTAAGTCCGCCCGTTTTGCGGTCAAATTCGTCTAATCCCGTAGGCACACCCTGGATAGCGTTTTTGTTGCGCACAGCCTTTTCCAAGATTTCAATTACTTCGGGGGCTAAATCCTTGGAAGACACAAACCCGGTAAGTTTCTGCTTTTGGCTTAATTTATAAATTTGGTCGGCGGCGGAATCAATCAGCACCTGCGGGTCGTCGTCCTCTTCCTTATAGCAGCGTTGGACAAGCGATGTAGCCGTGCGGATTAAATCGCGCACGACATATTTTTTATAGACAATTTCCGCATAGTGCTTGATATGCGCGGCGGTGGAAACCTTATCCACCAGTTGCGTTAAATAGACTTCCCCCCCCAACTGCGCCAAGAGGTTATTTTTTTTGAGTTCCTCGCTAAGCGTGATAATATCAATCGCTTGGCCACGGTCCGCCAGATTCTTCATAGCGGCAAAAATCTTTTGGTGGGATTCCTTATAAAAATGTTCGGGTTTTAAAATTTCCAACGCATCGGTTACGGCCTCGGCGTCTAGGAGCATTGAGCCCAAGACGGCCATTTCCGCATCTATTGCCTGCGGTGGGATTTTTTCTTCCAGTAAATTGCTTGCCATAAGTCCTCTACAACTAAAAAATGGGGCCACCCGTTTACCGGGTGGTAAACGGTGCTTTCTATCATTGTAGCAATTTAGGCCCTTTTAATGCCACCCAAACCAGGGTTAATTAGGCAATTTGTAACCCAAAATGCCTTACCTTGCAGGCCGCCACTTGTCCGCGCCCTTTTGATTAGTGAAGCCACATTGTTTTTGTAGTGTCGCAAACAAACGAAACGGCAACAATAAAAAACAAAGCCATTATAAAAATAAAAGTTATCCTGAATTGCCGCCCTTACCGCTAGGCGGCACCCCGTAAGGTTTCTGTACGGGGTCCATTAATAGGGTTCAGGATCTACCGATTGCGTTGTTAGTTTTTTCTGTTGTTTTTAACAACCCATAAGATAGATTCTGAAACAAGTTCAGAATGACCTCGTTAGGGATAATAACAACAAAAACCCCCGCGCGGGGCGGGGGTCATACAAAACGCAATTAGGTTGGGAGTTATTTGGCTTCGGCCACCGGTTCGGCTTTGGCTTCCGGTTTGGCGTCGGCTACTTTTTCTTCCACCGTGGTCAAGGGGTTAATTTGTACCTTGATAACCGCGGTAACGGTGGGTTTCAAATAAATGCCCACTTCGGTTTCACCCAAAGCCTTAATCGGCATATTGAGTTCAATGGCGTCTTTGGCGATGTTGTGGCCCAAGGCGTTCAAGGCTTTAAAGATATCGGCTTTGTTTACGGAACCGAACACCACGCCGTCGCTGTTGACGGTTTTGGTGAACGGAAGCACGACACCGGCCAATTTTTCGGCGATGGCGCGGGCTTCGGCAAGTTCCGCTTCAATGCGTTTGGCACGTCTTTCGGCGCCCAACTGCCAATTCTTAATAGCGCCTTCCGTGGCGATTTCGGCCAAGCGGTGCGGCACCAAGAAATTGCGGGCATAGCCGGGCTTTACATCAACGATGGTGCCCATCATACCCAAATTTTTTACGTTCTGTTTCAAAATAACTTTCATTTCTTGCGTCCTCCGGCTTATTTCTTGGGCAAAGAATACGGCAAGATAGCCAAGTTGCGATCGCGTTTGATAGCCTTGGTGATCTGGCGCTGGTGTTTAGCGCAGGTGCCGGTAATTCTTCTGGAAAGGATTTTACCGCTTTCCATAGTAAAGGACTTTACGAACTGAAAGTTCTTGTAATCCACATTTTCAATTTTTTCAGCGCAGACTTTGCAGACTTTTCTTCTGCTTTCAAAGCGCTTTTTGCCCATAAACGGACGCGCCGGTCTTTCGGGGCGGGCGGCCGGAGCAGCGGCGTTGGCCGCGGCGGGGGCTTGCGTGTTTTTAATTTCTTCGGACATTTGTTATCTCTCTTTGGTTCCTTGTTAAAAGGGTACGTCGTCTTCCATTACGTCGGTAGTGGGGACGTCGTCCTTAGCGGCCGGAGCAGCATCAGAGGTGTGATAACCGCCGGCGGCGTTATTTTCCAGTATTTGGATTCTACGGGCCGTTACCTGCAAACTTCTGCGGGTTTGGCCAGTAGTTTTGTCGGTGTATTCGCTGCTGGTGAGGCGGCCTTCCACGGAAATGGGGGTCCCTTTTTTCACCCGGTCTTTACACCGTTCGGCGGCAGCACCCCAAACCACTACGGGAACGAACACGGTGTCATCTTTCCACTCGTTTGTGGCAGTATCCAAATATCTGCGGTTGACCGCAATGTCACAACGGCACACTGCCTGACCTTTCTGCGTAAAAGCCACGTTAGGATCACGTGTTAACCGTCCGACTAGAAATACAACGTTTTGTTCCGGTAATTTGATTTGTGCTGGCATAGCGACCTTATTTTGCAACGGCAGGAGCCGGTTTTACCTTCACTTCTACGGCGCACATCGTCATAGAGCGAAGGACTTTTTCGTTAAGTTTCAAGGCTTCTTCAAAAACTTTTACAAATTTCGGTTCGGCTTTGAACTTTAAGTAGAGGTAGAAACCATCGCGAACGTGGTTTACTTCGTGGGTGAATTTTCTTCTGCCCAATCTTTCTTCGCTGGTTACTTCTCCACCGTTTTTCGTGATGAGGTCTTTGGCCTTAACCACGAATTCGCCCACTTCTCCGTCGGAGAGTTGGGGTTTAACAATAATTACGCTTTCGTAAGTTTTCATATACCAATTATTCTTTTTTGCGTTTTGCAGAGTCAAAAAACACCAAGGGCTTACGGCCCCAGAGAATTTGCTCTATGGATATTATAACAAAATTAGAGGAATTTATATAGCCAATTTAGCCGCGTTTTAAGAAAATTTTGGCGGGAGAGGTGGCGCCTTTGATAAGGGAAAGTTTGTTTTCGGGCAAATTAAGATATTCCGCCAGCAGGGTGCGCACGGCCTCGTTGGCGCGGCCCTGTTCGGCTGGCGCTTTTACCCACAGTTCAAAGGTATCGGGGGCCTTTTGGACGAGTTTATTCTTTTTTTCCCCCGCGTGCACTTTTACCTTAATATAACTTTCCATATTTCTATTTTACTTTTTTTGCGCCGGATATCGCCCAAATTTTCCACCGAGTGGGCATAAAAAATCACTTTTGCGGCGTGTTCTTTTATCAAACAACCGCAAAAGTGATTTTTACAATCGGCGTTTTATTATTTGCTGGCGATTAAACTCTTGGCTGTCATATCAGCCGGCTTTTTAAGGCCCATAACGTCCAACACCGTTACCGCAATGTCGCCTAGGTTGCCCGTGGCGGCCATTTTGGCGTTCTTGTGGTCTTTGCTGACATACACAAAATCCACCAAGTTGGTGGTATGCGCAGTTTTGGGCATATTGATTTTATCGTCCCACATTTCTTCGGCGTTTCCGTGGTCGGCGGTGATAAACACCGTGTAACCGTGCTTCAAGGCGTCCTCGGTTACAAGCCCGGTGCACTCATCCACCACTTCTACGGCCTTTACCACGGATTCAAATTTGCCCGTGTGTCCAACCATATCGCAGTTAGCAAAGTTGATGACGATAAAGTCATACTTGCCGGTAGCGATTTGTTTGAGGGCTTCGTCCTTGACGATATACGCTTCCATTTCCGGGTGTTCGGCAAAGGTGGCGGGGTCAAAGCGGCCTTTAATTTCAATGCGATCCTCTCCGGCGTACGGTTTAATCTGTTTGCCGTTAAAGAAGGACGTAACGTGTTTGAATTTCTGCGTTTCAGCCAAGCGCAACTGCTTCAAGCCCGCATCGGAAATAACCTGCCCGAGCAAGTGGTCCATACCGCCACCGTCCGTCATAGAAGGCAAGGCGTTGAACGGGAAGGCATCGTAATATTTGGTCAAGCCGCAATACACGCAGGGCACGCGTTCGCCGCGGTGGCCCGGGTAATTGTCGTCAATAAACGCACGGGTCAGTTGGATGGCGCGGTCTTGGCGGAAGTTAAAGAAAATCACGCTGGAACCGGGTTCCATCCCCTTATAATCGCCCAACACGGTCGGCGGGATATATTCGTCCACCATCGGCGTATTGGTCGGGGTCTTCATCGTTTTGTAATCGTTTTCCACCACTTCTTCGGCGGTATTGCCGTGCAAGCCTTGGGCGTGGACAATTAAGTTATAGGCTTTATCGGTCAGGCTCCAATCTTCGCCGCGGTCCATTGCGTAGTAGCGGCCCTGGATAGTGGCAATCTTGCCCACGCCGTATTCTTTAATTTTTTCTTCCAGCGTGCGGATAAAACCGATAGAACTTTGCGGCGGCGTATCGCGGCCGTCGGCAAAGAAATGGATATATACGTCCTTAATGCCCTTTTCGGCAGCATATTTCATAATGGCGTGCAAATGGTCCTGGTGGGCGTGTACGCCTTCATCCTGCACGAGGCCCATAAGGTGCAGCGGTTTATGGTTTTTGAGGCAGTTATCAATGCAGGCGGCAAACGGGGCGGATTTAAACAAAGAGCCGTCCTCAATGGTGTCCTTCAAGCGTTTGAGTTCCTGTACCACAATACGGCCCGCGCCCATATTGAGGTGGCCGACTTCGGACGAGCCCATATAGCCCGCGGGCAAACCCACTTGTTCGCCGGAGGCTTCAATTTGCGTATGCGGATATTCGGCCAAATATTTCGTCATATTCGGCGTTTTGGCATTGGTTACGGCATTGTGCGGACCGGCTTTGGCATCGCCCCAGCCGTCGCGGATGATTAAAACTACTTTTTCCATACTTAATTCTCCTTAATTAAATCTTTCCAACGCTTTTGTTGGAACGAACTCAACTGTTCCAGCGTAGAAACGCCGTGCTTGTTCAGTTCGGTTAAAAAGTAATAAAAAATTTGTTCGGCCATTTTGGTATCAGCCATCGCGCGGTGCCAGCCCGCGCAGTTAATCCCCAAATCGGCGGCGATACAACCCAAGTTGTTCTTGGCAAATTTGCCGCTCTTACGCGCCAGTTTTAGCGTATCAATCACGGGATAGGGCGGAAAGCGCATCCCGCATTGGGCAAACTCACTGCGTAAAAAGTTTACGTCAAAATCGGCATTGTGCGCCACGATAACGCAATCGTCCAACAACCCCAAAAGTTTGGGCAGAATATCGGCAAATTTAGGAGCGTTAGCCACCATTTCGTTCGTAATGCCGTGTATGGCAATCACGTCCGGGTGCATCGGCATACCGGGGTTTAACAAGGTGGAAAATTCCTCCACCGGGCGCCCGCCCTGCGACACGGAAACCGCCAGTTCACAAATTTTTCCGCCGTCGTCCGGCGACAATCCGGTCGTTTCCGTATCCAAGCAAGCAAATTTAATTTTAGAAAGTTCCATACCTCACCACACTAAATAAAATCTCATCCGTACCAAAAATCCCGCTACCAGCGCCCCGAACACACCTATATAAAAAGCCGCGTGGGACACGTCCATTAAGCGGATTTTGCGTGCATACACGCACGCCCCGTACCACACCAGCAGCAACACCATCCACCGCCAGCCGGGCAGGAGCATAATCAAAAAGAAAATCGCGCGGACCATCATCAGCAGCCACCGCTCGTCAAAGGTAGGATAATCCCGCCCGTAGCGGTCCTGCTCAATAGAAAAGATAAACCAGCCTACCACGCGGGTGGCGGTTACCAAACCGACCAAAAAGATTACCCACGATTCGGCAAAGAAATTGCCCGTTTCGTACAAGACTCTAAACGGCACGCACAAGAACAAAAAGAGCAGGTTGGCAAAAATCTTGGTAAAAAAGGTCAATACATAGCCGTGGCGCATTTTGCCGCCAAACTGGAAGAAACGGTCTGAAAACACGTGGAACGCACAACACAGCAAAATGCACATCCAGCCGGGCAAATGGAAGAGTTCTAAAAACGGCCAAGGCATTGTTAAATAGCCATAGCAAAGCAAATACGCCCAAAACAAAAACACCACGCTGTGCAAGCCCGCGGCTTTGAGCCAGTTTTCTTTTTCAAGCTGGTTAATCGTTTTATGAAAGAAAACGAAATCCGTCAAAAAGAAGGTTAAAAATAAGCGCCAAAAAACAATCATTTCTGCTCCTTGGGGATAGAGAGCGTAAACACGCTGCCCTCACCCGGTTTAGAAGTTACGTCCAAGGTTCCGCCGTGCGCCTGCATAATTTGGCGGCTGATAAACAGCCCCAAGCCGTAGCCTTGGCGGTCCGTATGGACTTGATGATATTTTTGAAAAAGTCCCTTTAAATCGTGTTCGCTAATGCCTATCCCGCTATCCGCCACCGATAAATAATACCCTTTTTCGTCCTGCCACGCACGCACCCGGACAAAACCCTTATCGGTAAATTTAATTGCGTTGGAAACCAAATTCATAATCACCCGCTGTAAAAGTTTCGGGTCAGCGGGCAAACGGTCCACCGCAATATCGGCAGTCAGCGTAAGCCCCTTTTCCTGCGCGGCGGGGGCTAACGTATCGGTAACGTTTTTGACAATTTCCGGCAAAGCCACGCTTTCCTTTTTGGGCATCATCATCCCTGCCTGCACGCGCGAAACATCCAGCACATCTTCCAACAAAGAGGATAAATTCTTGGCGGCTTGGCTCATTAATTCCAAGTATTGTTTTTCCTCGTCCTTGGACACTTTGCCGCTTTGCAAAATGTATAAGTACCCCTGTAAGCCGAGTAAAGGGGCGCGCAAGTCGTGCGCGACGGCGCGGAAGACCTGCTCCTTCATTTCGCTTACTTGGGCTTGGAGTTGCAACACTTGGTAATCCTTCAAATCGGCGGTCATTTTGTTAAAGGAAGCAATCAAATGCTTAAATTCCCCCCAGCCGATTTCCTCGTCTATTTTTTCGTCAAAATTCCCCGCGCTGACCTCTTTGGCCGCCTGCGAAAGCGCGCCAATCGGCTCGCCCAAGCGTTCCGCAAACGTAAGCGCGCCGAAATAGGCCAAGGTAGCAATGGACAACAAAAACAGTGCAATAATAATATTGGTGTAATAAATACTGCGGTAGGCCTCGCTCTTTAATTGGAGCACGGTGGCATACGCCCCCAAAATGGGCGTAGGCGCAAAGGCCCCGACGTACGTTTCCTGCGGCGTGTTTAACTTTTTAATCAAGCGGCTTTTGGACGAAAAGGCATTTTTTAACGCTTCGGCATCAAAGGCGGGCTTGTATTGGTAATCGTTGGCATAGACGGAGCCGTTTTGGTCCACAATATAAATGCGCCCCGTTTGGCCGATACGCTGTTCCTGTATGCGCGAAAGGAGACCAAAGAAACTCATTATCCCATATAAAAAGTCTCCGTTGGAAAGCGGATAGATAAACTCGCTAATGGGGCGGCCGTCCATTACGTCAAAACTGCTGACGGACAAGCGTCTATCCTTGGCCAGTTCAGGCAAGGAAGCGTCGCCCGATAAGTTAATGGGCGGCAGTTGCTTTAAAATTTGGGTATCGCCCGCGCGGTATAACTCCTTGCCGGACGAATCCAGTACGGCTAAAATCAAAAAGTCAGGGTTGGCCCCTAATGCTTCCCGCAACTGGCGGGTAGGATTTTTATGCGCGGTAAGGGTGGACGTAATATTTTGCGCAAAGGACAAACGCCAAGTAAGGTCCTCTATGTGTTGGTTCATAGACGAGGACACAATTTGCGCCAAATTGGCGTGAGTTTCCAAAATATTGTTCTTCAAATGTACCTGATAGTATGCTAGCAGCAGCACCATAGGGATAAGCGGCATAAGCACCACGGCCAGGAACAATTTGAAAAGTTTAGAAAATAAAGACATAATCCACCTTATTTAGATTATATCAATTCGGGGGGCGCAAACGGGAATTTTTGTTACACAGCGGAAAGTTACGCCCCGGGTTTAGCGCCCGGGGCGGGTAAATTAATCTATTTTTTGGCAGGACATTATGTTATATGTAAAAATATGTCTGCAACTTGATGAGGCCCTCGTAACACAGTTACCATCCGAAGTATCTCTATAATAAGAACAACTATACCACGGAGTATTGGTAGCAGGTATATTTCCTTGTACAACAGGGATTACCAAGACCCGTAGCATAATTATTTGACGGAGTATTTACCGTTGCAAACAGACAAATAAGGAACATAACAACCCACCTTTTGACAAAAGCACTTGCCGTGCGGAGACTTGTTGTTAAGCCGGCATCCCATAGTGTCTGGTGGCCCGCAGGGTTACGGGAACTGTCGTTATTATTGTGGTGGTCATTCCCGAGTGTTGTAATCGGGAATCTGTCGTTTTCCTTTTTTAATAAAAACAGATCCCCGAACCCTGCGGGCCGCCAATTCCTCGGGGATGACAGCACTACAACACAACAAAGCAAGGGCGTCGGTCTGAACTGGCGGCCTGCAAAGAAGTGCTGACCGCCAAAAGCAGGTCCAAAAGGCCCAATAGCACCTAGGCCCTTTTTATCCCGGGCGGCGGGCCCTTTGACCCTGGCAGAAACACGCCTAAAAACCTATCCTATACATATGACAAAGAAACTTTTATCTTGGGCCGCTTTTATGAAGAGAGAACTTACCCCCCTGCCGGAAGATGCTATTCCCGTGCGTGTGCAGGAAAGCGTGATCTATTTAAACGCAGAAGAAGCCGCCTATGTGGATATGCAAACGCGCCAACTCCTTAAAGAGCAACACAAGGAAACCCAGCGCAAACGCAAACTGGGGATTCCCCCTCCGCCTACTCCAGGCAGTATTTCCTACGCGGTGTATTATTAAATTTCCTATATATAAAACGCCCCCGGTTCCATACAGAACCGGGGGCGTTTTATGTTCCTTAAAAACCGTTATTTGGTTTTTTTGAGTTCTTCCACAATGCGCGGCAAGATTTGGTGCGCATCGCCGACGAACCCGTATTTGCAGACGTTGAAAATCGGCGCGTTGGCGTCTTTATTGATACCGATAATCACGTCGCTGTGTTCCATACCCACAATATGCTGTACCGCGCCGGAAATACCGCACGCTACATACAATTTGGCGGAAACCGTTACGCCGCTCTGGCCGATTTGCTGGTCTTTGGGTTTGAGACCCAAGTCAATCGCCGCGCGGGAAGCACCTACCGTGCCGCCCAATTCGTTGGCCAAGTTTTCCAAGAGGTCAAAACCCGCTTGGTTCTTCATACCGCGGCCACCGGCGATAACCACTTCGGCTTCGTCCAGTTTCATACCTGCGGCGGGCGGGTCCATATGCGTATTGATAATGCGCACTTTGGCCGCATCGGCGGGCAGGGCAATGGCTTCGTTTACCACTTGGGCCATTTTGCCGGGGGTGGTAACAACCTTTTTGAACACGTTGGGGCGAACGGTGGACATTTGCGGACGATAGTCCGGGCATTTAATGTCGGCCATAATGTTGCCGCCGAACGCGGGGCGGGTTTGAATCAAGTTGCCTTCCTTAATGGAAAGGCCCGTGCAATCCGCCGTCAAACCGACAAACAGTTCAGACGAAATACGCGGGGACAAATCGCGCCCAATATAGGTGGACGGATAGAGCACCACACTGGGGTTATACTTTTTAATCAGCGTAACCATAGCGTTGGCATACGCCGCGGTGTTGTAGTTGTGATACGCCGGGCTGCTGACCGCGTAGATTTTATCCGTGCCGTACTGGGAAAGTTCGGCAAAGTATTTTTCCACACTATCGCCAATGACTACGGCACAAAGTTCTTCGCCCAACTGGTTCGCCAATTCGCGGCCCTTGGACAACAGTTCAAAGCCCACGGGGCGGACCTTTTGGTTATGTCCGTCATCGGAAATTTCAATAAATACCCATACGCCCTTGTAGGCGGAAAGGTCTTTCTTGGCGGCACCCGTCGCCGGCAAGGACAAGGCCTTCACCGGGCAGGCGCTTACGCACGCGCCGCACATCGTGCAGGCGTTGTTGGCCACCGCTTTGCGGTTTACCAAGGAGAGCGCCCCAAAAGGGCAGGTGGCTACGCATTTGCCGCAGCCTACGCATTTTTCCGAAATTTGAATCATTTGATTACACTCTCCTTTTTCAAAATCTCTACAAACTTATCGGCAAGTTCCACGGCGGAGCCGGAGAACATTTCGCCTTTCTGTCTGGCAGGCGGCGGGAAGATGCGGTCCACGCGGGTCGGAGAGCCTTCCAAGCCCAATTTGTGCGGGTCGGCGTTTACGTCTTTTTCCGTCCAAACGTGAATCACTTTATCCTGCGCTTTGTGCGCGGCCATAAAGGAAGGATATTTCGCCACATAGTCGTGCGGCATCGTCATCGTAACCAAGGCCGGCAGGTCGGCTTCCAAAATTTGGTGGCCGCCCTCAATGAGTTTTTTAACAACAATTTGGTTGCCGCTGGCGTCAATACTTTCGCAGAACGTAATTTGCGGGATGCCCAAATGGAAGGCAATGCCGGGGCCCGTTTGGGCGGTATCACCGTCAATAGCCATTTGGCCGCAGAGAATCAAATCGTACTGGCCGATATGGCGCACCGCCATAGCGAGCGCATAAGAGGTCGCCCAAGTGTCCGACCCGGCAAACGCACGGCTGGACAACAAAACGCCTTCGTCCGCGCCCAGGGCAAGGGCCAAGCGCAATACCGCCGTGGCTTGTTGGGGGCCCATAGAAAGCACGGTTACTTTGGCGCCCGTTTTGGCTTTAATGGCCAAGGCTTTTTCCAAAGCGTAGTGGTCGTACGGATTTAAAATGCTGGGAACGCCCGCACGGATGAGCGTACCGGTCTTCGGGTCCACCTTTACTTGGGTGGAATCGGGAACTTGTTTAATGCAAACAATGATATTCATAAGTATCCTATTTTTTGAAAACTTCTCTGAGTTTAGCGGACACTACGTCCATATCGTCAATCAGGCCAAGCATTTTTTCTTCAATGCCCACCAAGTTGACGGCTTGGCTGAGTTCAGCCGCGTTGTGCGCCGGGCAAGTGCCCAAGATAAGGCGCATACCGTCCGTAGCGGTTTTGAACGCGCTCTGGCGGGCGTTTACGCGGGCCATAGTGCTAAGCGTGTTGATATCAAAGCGGCTGCCTTCGGTTACTACCTTGTTGGCGCATTGGCGCGTAAACACGGCGGCTACTTCCATTTCGCTAATCAGGTCGCCCAACATAAAGGTTACATACTGGTGGCGCGTAAGTTTGTTCATACGGCAATCGTCCAGCACGCGGGCCAACGCTCTAAAACCCAAGGCCACGCTGTCGGCGCCCACATTGGGGTTCTGCGCGTGGATAGCGTCAAACTCGGCGGCCTGGTTCAAATAATATTGGCCGCGGCTCTTTAAATGTTCCTGCCAGCGTCCGCGGAAAATCGTCATTTCCAACACTTCGCTGGTGCCTTCGTAAATGCAGGTAATCTTTACGTCGCGTTTGATTTTTTCTACCGCAAATTCTTTGGTGTAGCCGAAGCCGCCCATAGCCTGGATAGAATCTTCGGCCGCCTTGTTGCCCGATTCGGTGGCATACAATTTGGCAATAGCGCCCTCGGTGGCTAAACCGTGGTTGTTTACTTCCAACTGTTTGGCCGTCCAGTCAATATAAGCGCGCGCGGCTTCAAAGCGAACGTAGTGCGGGGTGATGAGTTTCAGCATAAAACCCTGCTTCTGGGCCAACGGGCCGCCCGCCTGGATGCGCTGCTGGGCATACTGCAAGGCCGTTTCTACGGCTTCTTCGCCGCCGCCCAAACCAAACGCCGCTACCATTAAGCGCGTATAGCCGAATACGGCCTGCGCTTGCAGGAAGCCTTGGCCTTCTTTCAGACCGATTAAATTTTCAGCCGGCACATAGACGTCGTCAAACGCCAAGCCCGCCGTGTTGGACAAGCGGATACCGTGCTTGTCTTCGTGCACGTCCTGGGTAAAACCCGGGGTGCCTCTTTCTACGATAAACCAACTCGGACCGCCCGGAGCCAACGCGAGAACCGTGTAAATATCGGCCACACCGCCGTTGGAAATCCACATCTTGCTGCCGGTAATTTTATAGCCCACCACTTTGCCGTCTTTAATGACGTGCTCGGCGCGGGTACGCAAGGAAACAAGGTCGGAGCCGGCATCGGCTTCGGTAGCGCCGTAGGCCACCAGTTTATTTTCCTGCGCGATTTTTTTGAACCATTTGGCTTTTTGTTCCGGGGTACCGCCGACGTTAATCGGGTCGCTGCCCAGGAAGGTGGCGAATACGCCCGTGGCGATGCCCAAGTCAATGCGGGCTAACTGTTCGCACACGCGGTAGATTTCGGTGGTTTGCCCGCCGAGCCCGCCGTATTCTTCGGGAATAAGCAAAAGATGCACGCCCAGCACATCGTGGTCGTACATCTCTTTCAAAATGTCTAACGGAATTTCGTTTTTGGCGTCATGCTCCCGGATCAGATTAAAGGAAATCCGGTTTTTAGCATATTGCTTCAAACTGTCTAACATCAGGTTTCTGGTTGTCAGGTCGTTTTTTGCCATATTTGGGTTTCTCCAAAATACAATATAGGTATATGATACCAATTTTTGAGTTCCTGCGCATTTTTCGGGCATAAAAAATCCCCGGTCAAAACCGGGGTTTTTTTAAACACCTGTTAAAAATAATAGGGGGCTTCGGTTTTTCCGGTAAAAATTTGACACCACTTTTCGCCCTCGTCATTATCATAATAGCAGGCTAATTGCTCATCTCCGCGGGCATAATAAATGGCATACGGTTTGCCGTTGCGGCGGCACACGCCAATACCAAAAGCGTTATCCGCCGTGGCACCCGCGTTTACCGCACGGCAGGAAAAATCCTTTGTATTCAGCGACGGGGTTCCGCCCGCATTAGTAGGAGTACCGGTAAAGGTCAAATCCAAATCCGCCAGATCCGTGGCATAATTGCCGTTAGACATTAAATAAGCCTGTTGGGCCGTCCAAATAGCGCGCGTGCGGGCCACCGCTTCGGACACGCGGGACTTTTCCACCGCCCGTTCGTATTGCGGCATAGCCACCGCCGCCAAAATTCCGATAATCAGTACCACTACTAAAAGTTCAATTAAGGTAAAACCGTTTGTTTTCATAAGCACCTCGCAAAGATAGCTTATTCTAATAAAAAAGTCCCTGTTTAAACAAGCCTTTTATATGTATAATAAGAATATGAATTGTATTTTTTGCGGCATTGCCGACGGTTCCATTAAAAGCCAACTGATTTACGAAGATGACGACGTCGTGGCGTTTAAGGATTTAAACCCCCAAGCGCCGACCCATCTTTTGATTATTCCGCGCAAGCATATTGCGCGCCTGTCGGAAGCGGACGAGAAAGACGCACTTCTGCTGGGCAAGATTTTGCTGGTTGCCAAAAAACTGGCCAAACAGTTTGATTTAAAGGACTTTCGCCTGGTAACCAATAACGGCAAAGGGGCAGGGCAAAGTGTGGACCATTTGCACTTCCACTTAATGGCCGGAAGACGTTTTTTGTGGCCCGCGGGTTAAAAAAACGTAAAATTTAAGAAAAATAAGGTATAATATACATAAGGTATAAAATACCGTTTTTATTTTTGTCTATTAACCGTAGAAGGTGGTGAAAAAGTAATGGTTTTCGTAAAAGTGAGAGATGCCGAACATCTTGAAGAAGCCTTGAAACGCTTCAAAAGAGAATGCGAAAAGAACGGCATTTTGAAAGAAATCAAAAGACGCGAAACGTATATGCCTCCGAGCGTGAAGAGAAAAATCAAATCGCAGGAAGCCCAACGCCGCGCCCGCCGCACCAAACGCAGACGTTTTTAATTAAAGTAACACCACAGGCAATAGTCCTTTACGCAAGTATCGGACTATTGCCTTATTTGCCTTTAACTTTAATCTAAAACAGGCGGCACCGTGAATAATAACCTCACAGAACAAATTAAGGACAGATTGGACATTGTAGAATTTATCCGGCAATACGTTCCGGGCCTTAAACGCTCGGGTAAAACCTACAAAGCCTGCTGTCCGTTTCATAAAGAAAAGACCCCTTCCTTCACTTGCAACAGCGAAAAGGGGTTGTTCTATTGTTTCGGCTGCCAGGCGGGCGGAGATATTTTTGATTTTCTGATGAAGATTGAAAATTTATCCTTTAACGAAGCGCTTGAAAAATTGGCCGCGCAGGCCGGACTGGAATACAAGCCTATGCGCCCTTTAACGGGCGAAGAAATGCGCCGCGCCACCTTGCGCAAGTTATTAGATTTTGCCAAAACGTTCTATCATAAAAATTTGATGTCGGCCGGTGGCGAATTCGCGCGCGCGTATGTAAAAGAGCGCAACTTAACCAAGGAAACCTGTCAAAAGTTTGAACTGGGGTTCGCCAAAAATGACCCTACCGCCCTAGCCAAGGAGGCACGCGCCGCGGGGTTTACGGACCAAGATTTAAAGGACGCAGGGCTCTGTGTTTTAACCGCCTATGGCCCACGGGACTATTACCGCAGCCGCCTGATGTTCCCTATTATCAACCAACGGGGCGACACGGTGGGCTTCGGCGGACGTATTTTAGGCGAGGGTGAACCCAAATATTTAAATTCGCCCGAAACGGTTTTGTTTACCAAAAGCCAAGTGTTATACGGGCTCAATTTTGCGGGCCCCGAAATCCGCAAAGCGGGTCGCGCGGTACTGCTGGAAGGATATATGGACGTCATCGCCTGCCACCAAGCAGGCGCGGGTTATACTGTGGCTCCCTTGGGCACCAGTTTGACCGAGGAACACGCCCGGCTGTTAAAACGCTATACGGATACGGTAGTCGTCCTGTTTGACCCGGACGCCGCTGGAATTAAGGCCGCCATACGCGGCGGACTTATTTTGATTGAGCGCGGGCTCTTTGTAAAGGTGGCCTCCCTGCCCGACGGACTGGACCCGGACGAATACATTGCCCAATACGGCAAGGAAAAATTTGAAGAAATTTTAAATAACGCCCAAGATTTAATTGCGTTTCACACCAATTTGCTCCTCTCACAATGCGAGCAGCCTATCCAAGCGCAGGATAAAACGCGCTTGGTGTCCGAATTGGCGGAAACGATATCCAAACAGCCGGATGAAATCGTCCGGCGCGAGTGGGCCAAATATGTGGCTGAGCATTTGGGCGTAGATGAAGAGTTGGTAATGGAACGCTTGCGCGAGGTGTCTTATTCCCCGGCGCCGCGGTTCCGCCGCCAGCAAACGGTGTTGGAAAACACGATTGCCACCCCGGCGGAAGAAGATTTGCTGTCTTGGATTTTAAAGAGTCCGGCGCATTTGGTGTTATGCTCCGAACTCACGCGGGAGGATTTTTCCACCCCCGCCGCCTGGAACCTGTTTGAAACCTTGGTCCGGGCGCATATGGAACACCCGCAGGAGCCCGATTTGGCGCAGGAAGCGGCTAAACTGGCCCCCGCGCAAAAGAGTGAATTTGTAAAGTTGGCCCTGTTACAAACGCCGGAAGATTTTGACCCGGCGCGCGACATTGCCGCCTGTGCGGCCAAATTGCAGCAAAGCGGTCTGCATAAACAATTACAAGAGGTCCGCCGCCAAATGAAGCAACTGGGCGCCGGAAATGTACCGCCGGAAGTTTTTAAAAAATATATAGAATTGCAAAACAAATTAAAAAAATATCGCAGTTGAGGAAATTATGGCATCGGGAAATAAAGCGCTGAAAGATTTAGTAGAAGAAGGCAAAGAAAGCGGCTTCTTATCTTTGGAAGATTTGAACCGCTCTATCGCCGCGTCGGATATGAGCGCGGAAGACATTGACGGCGTAATGGGTACGCTGGACGATTTGGGTATTCAGGTAGTGGACCAAAAGAAATTTAAATCCGTCTCCGCCGCCGACAAAGAGGCGTTAAGCGAGGATTGGTCCTCCGCCAGCCCGGATATTTCCAACTCTATCCGTATGTATCTGTCCGAAATGGGTAAAGTGCCGCTTTTGTCGCGCGATGAGGAAATCACCTTGGCGCGCAACATCCGCGAACGCGAAAAAGAACTGCGCAAACTGGTGTTGGAATCCCCCATCACAATGCGCGAAATTTGCAACTGGGAAGAATTGGTGGACCAAGAAGAAATGACCACCAAGGAACTTATGCCCCGCGGTAAACGCACCACGCGCGAACTGAACAATATGCGCAAAAAACTCAAAGATGCGGCGCAATTCATCGGCAAACGCGAGCAGGAAATTACCAAATTAATGAAGGAATTGCGCGAAGGCAACCTGACGGACAAAAAGCGCAACAACGCCATTGAAAAATTGGAAGCCAAACAAAAAGAAGTTGTGGCGACCATTACCAAACTGAATTTGAACCAAAACAAAATCAAACGTTTGACCAACAAAATTAAAAACTTGGCCGACCGCTTGACCGAAACCCGCAACGATATGCAGCGCTTTGACGATTATTTCGGCAAATACGAAGACGTCAAAAAACTGGTTACCAAATTTAAAGCGGGCAAAATGACGGAAAAAGAATTTAAAAAAGCCACCAAATTTACGTTGCCGGAATTGGAACGCGCCTTGGCGAATATTGAGGACGTCCAACGCCGCCACGCGCAAATGGTGGATATGCTGCCGATGACGGAAAAAGAATTTTTGTCCTTTAATGACCGTATCGTTTTCTTTGAAGATATGATTTTGCAGGACAAGTTAAAACTCATCAAGGCCAACCTGCGCTTGGTGGTTTCCATTGCCAAAAAGCACGTCAATTCCAACTTGGAACTCTCTGACCTAATTCAAGAGGGCGGCTTGGGCTTAATGAAAGCCGTAGAAAAATTTGAATACAAACGCGGTTTTAAATTCTCCACCTATGCCACCTGGTGGATCCGCCAGAGCATCAACCGCGCCATTGCCGACCAGGCCAATACAATCCGTATCCCCGTGCATATGAAGGAATTGGTTTCTAAACTGACCAAAGTTACCAACAAATTCCGCCAAGAACACGGCCGCGAGCCCACCTTGGAAGATTATTCCAAAACACTCCGCCTGTCCGTGGAAAAGGTGAAAAGCGTGCTCAAAATTATGCAGGACCCGATTTCCCTTTCTACTCCGATTGGCGAGGACGAGGATTCCAACTTGGAAGACTTTATTGAAGATAAGAACGGGCCAAACCCCACCAGCGCGGCGGTGGACTTTCTGCGCAAGCAAGAAGTGGCCGATGTGTTGGCGACGCTCTCGGAACGCGAAGCCAAAATTATCAGCCTGCGCTTTGGGATTGACTCCGGCTACCCGCGCACCTTGGAAGAAGTGGGTAAAATGTTCAATGTTACGCGCGAACGCGTGCGCCAGATTGAAGCCAAGGCTATCCGCAAACTGCGCCACCCCAGCCGTACAAAAATGTTAAAGGATTACCAAGAATAATCTTTTGCAACACATAGCACAGCCCCGCATTTTTTGATTTACGCGGGGCTGTTTTTATGGTAAACGGTATCTTCGCAGGCCCGTGTCCTCATATACTTTTGTACCGCCAAAAATCTGCGTACAATAACTGCCGGTTGTTTTGGTATAAGCAATACCCAAACTGTTTCGCTCACCACAAAACAAAATACCATTACCGCCAGAAACATCACCCTTTAAGGCCATCGTCCAACCTGCGCCCTTATATTCGCCCGAAATACGCCCTAAATATATGGCCATATTTTCCCCATTTACATACATTTGTAATGACCATTTGTCATTGGAGCGCGTATCTGTGGCTGTATTAAACCATTTAGTCGTACCTGTCCACGGCACGCTAATGTCCAACTCGTCAAATGACGTAGCATACGAGCCATTTGCCATATAATAGGCTTCCTGCGCGGCATATAAGGATTTTAAAAGGGCTAATGCCTGAGTCGCGCGGCTTTTTTCCACAGCCTTATTATATTGCGGCATTGCCACCGATGCCAAAATGCCAATTATGAGGACAACGACTAATAGTTCAATAAGGGTAAATCCTGCTGTGGCCGTGCGGCCACTGATGCTAGTGGCGTCATTCTGGAAAGTCGTAGTCCAGAATCTGTTGTTACGAAACGGCGAGATTCCATATAGAAACCTTACGGAATGACGTCTGTTTGGGGTTGCCGCACGGCCACTTGTTGTTAGGCCGTCATCCCGTAGTGTCTTTATACGGGATCTGTCGTTGCAGTTGTAGTCATCCCCCGAGGAATTGGCGGCCCGCAGGGTTACGGAATCTGTCGTTGTAGTTGCTGTTGTTTTTGTTGTCATTCCCGAGTGTTGTAGTCGGGAATCTGTCGTTTCCTTTTTTGATAACAGCGGATCCCCGACTAAAACCTTCGGGGATGACAGTAAAAAACTCCAATTTTTGTTAAATCCTTTCATTTTTTCTCCTTGTTTAGGCCTTTATATTTGAGCAAAA
>NZ_DJOA01000008.1:106857-108824 GCF_002437085.1 Candidatus Avelusimicrobium stercoris
AAAACGAAACAACCCCTTTACACTAAACAGCAAAAAGGCAACAGCAAAAACTACATTTTTGCCGTTATACTGCACTGCATAAGCAAGTAAGCCAACTATCTAATTGCTATAATTTAAATATGCCCGCACAAAACCCTGACATTATTTTAACCGACGAATTTAAGGACGCTTTATCCTTGCTGGAAGCCAAACCGCCCGTTATGCCGCTTATCTTTATCACGGGCCGTGCGGGCACGGGTAAAACCACGCTCCTGCGCTACTTTGCCCAACACACGGCGCAAAATGCGGTCGTTCTGGCTACCACGGGGCTGGCGGCCATTAACATACACGGGCAGACGGTACACTCATTTTTCCATTTAAAGCCCGGAAACCTGCTAGACAAAAGCAATCTTAAACGCTTGCCGCGCAAAACCGTGGACGCCGTAGATACCATTATCATTGACGAAGCCTCTATGCTCCGGGCCGATTTATTGGATGCCATAGACTATATTTTGCAAATATCCACGCATACCGAGGAACCCTTCGGCGGTAAAAAAATTGTACTGTTCGGCGATTTATTCCAGTTGCCGCCCGTGGAGGAATCCAGCACGGGCGGGCTTTTTGATTATTTCCGTCAAATTTACAAAAGCCCGTACTTTTTTGAAGCGCAAGTTTTGCGCCGATTGCCGACGGAAGTGTTTGAACTGCGCCGTATCTTCCGCCAAAAGGCGGACCCGGACTACGCCAATTTGCTTAACTTAATCCGTGAGGGCAATGTAACCCAACCGCAGTTGGATTCCCTGCTCAATACGCGCAAAACCTTTGAACTGCCGGAAAATTTTGAAAACAGCATTATTTTGGCCCCCACCAACCGCGATGCGGCTTGGCGCAATGTGCATTATTTATCCTTGCTCCCCGGCAAAGAATTTACCTATGAGGCCACAGCAGACGAATCCTTTGGCAAAGCCACGCCCGCAGACAAAACCCTCCACCTAAAAAAAGGCGCCAAAATTATGATGCTGGTTAATGACGACAACTGGGTAAACGGGGATATCGGCACCGTATATGATTTGGGGCCCGATTTTATACAGGTGGAACTGAAAGGCTGTATTTACCAAGTGGAACCGCACGTTTGGGAAGATGTACGCTACGAATTTAACGCGCTCACGCAAAAACTGCAACCCAAGGTAAAGGGCTTTTTTAAGCAGTACCCGCTCAAACTGGCGTGGGCCATTACCATACACAAATCCCAAGGGCTGACGTTTGACAGCATTTATTTGGACATTGGGCGCGGGGCCTTTGCCCCCGGGCAAACGTATGTGGCGTTAAGCCGCTGCCGCACCTTGGCGGGTGTGCATTTAAAGAAGGATATTTCGGTAAAGGATGTTTTGTGCGACAGCCGCGTAAAGCAATTTTTTGACTATATGCGCGGCAACAAAGTTCTGCGGTAAAATGTAAAACCCCGGCATTTATAACCGGGGTTTTTATTTATTTACAAACTTCCACTTCTATGCCACGAGCGGGGCAATAATCATTGAGTTGACACGGATATCCATCACCATAACGAGAACACGCTTCCGCTTGTGTTATTTTGGTACCACAAAGATAGGAATAAACAGATTGCCAAGTACAGTCCTCGCTACTGCTGCCAGAGGAACTGCCTTCGGGTTCTTCACATTCGCCCTCTGAATTAAGCGTGGTTTGGGACGGGCAGGAGCACGTACAGGTTTCATCATTCCAATCCCCCGCCTGCGTATTTGAACCCTGAGGCCGCTCACATTTTTGGGCTTCCTGCCAATCGCACTGAGAGCACTCTTTAACCGTTTTACTGCAAGTGCCCCAAGAACTGTAATTCCATTTGCCGGTGGCCGTGTTGCAGGTTGCCGTGCGGGTTTGCGTACCGCAACTGTTGCAAGATCGGCTTGTCGTTTCTTGCGGGTCCGTGCACTCGCAGGTGTCCGCAATTGAGCAGGCGCTCCAACCGCTCC
>NZ_DJOA01000005.1:0-20357 GCF_002437085.1 Candidatus Avelusimicrobium stercoris
CTAATAAACAGACTGGATCCCGGGTCCACGCCCGGGATGACAACTACAACGACAGATCCCGTATAAAGACACTACGGGATGACGGATTAACAACAAGTGCCCGCACGGCAACCGCAGGTTTTACTTTAATTGAACTATTAGTCGTCGTACTCATTATTGGCATATTGGCGGCGGTGGCGGTGCCGCAATATCAGGTGGCGGTGGATAAGGCCAAATTTGCGTCCAATATGCCACTGCTGGATGCGGTGGAAAAGGCCCAAGAAGTGTATTACTTGGCAAACGGCCAATACGCAAGCACCTTTGACCAATTGGATGTGGAAATACCGAAGACCTATGCGTATAAAAGGCCCGAGAGTTGGGGCGGCGATTGCTGGGCGACCGGGGATAAGTGGGTCTATCCATATATTTGTACCAACCAATGCTATTCTTTTATTGCTCCTTGGACTCCGTATGATGCCGTATATTTCCGCACGCATAACCATTCCAGTTCTTATAACAAGGTATGCGTGGATGCCAAAAGGGCCTGTATTATTGGATACGAAAAGGCGAGTTCCCAGCCGGCTCGTTGGCGTCGGTTATGCAATTCGTTAGGTACCGAAACGTCCCAGCGGTATGCGGGCGGTAGTTTTAATAGCCCAGGAAGACACACTTGGGATTTGCACTAATATTCCTGTATAAAAGTTATAAAAGCCCCCGGCGTTAAACCGGGGGCTTTTCAATTAAAACAAGTTACTTATTTAATGCGACCGGCGGAACCAAAGACGTTCTGGTTCTTTTCGGCATACATTTTGATAAGTTCTTCGCGGGCCGGGCCCAAGTATTTGCGCGGGTCAAATTCGCTGGGTTTGGTGGCGAAGATTTTGCGGATGGTGGCGGTCATTACCAAGCGGCCGTCGGAGTCCACGTTGATTTTGCACACAGCCATTTTGGCGGCTTTGCGCAGTTGTTCTTCGGGCACGCCGGCGGTGTTTTCCAATTTGCCGCCGTATTCGTTGATTTGTTTGACGGCCCATTGCGGAACGCTGGAAGAACCGTGCAAGACAATCGGGAAACCGGGCAAGCGTTTGGAAACTTCTTCCAAGATATCAAAGCGGAGTTCGGGCAATTTTTCGCCGGGTTTCACTTTGAATTTGTAAGCGCCGTGCGAAGTACCGATAGAAATGGCCAAGGAATCCACGCCGGTGCGTTTTACAAAGTCTTCCACTTGGGCGGGGTCGGTGTAGGTGTGGTGTTCGGCGGAAACTTCGTCTTCAATACCAGCCAAAACGCCGAGTTCGCCTTCTACGGTTACATCGTGTTGGTGCGCGTATTCCACTACTTTTTTGGTAAGGGCTACGTTTTCTTCGTACGGCAAGTGGGAGCCGTCAATCATTACGGAAGAGAAACCATTGTCAATGCAGTCTTTGCACAGTTCAAAGGAATCGCCGTGGTCCAAGTGCAAGCAGAGCGGTACCGGTTTGCCGATTTCGCTCATCATTTCCACCGCACCGCGGGCCATCCAGCGCAAAAGCGTGGAGTTGGCATATTGGCGGGCGCCTTTGGAAACCTGCAAGATTACCGGGGAGCCGGTCTGTACACAAGCGGTAACAATCGCTTGCAACTGTTCCATATTGTTAAAGTTGTAAGCCGGAATGGCATAGCCGCCAGCCATAGCGTCTTTGAACATCTGTCTGGTGTTTACCAGACCCAGTTCTTTATAAGAAACGGTCATTGGACATCCTCCTAAAAAATATTTCTGTCCTAAATATTTTACTATTTTTTGCGTTTTGTGGGGCGGGGGAATTGGATTAGTTACTGCGCCGGGTGCATTAAAGAGTGCGCGCGCGTTCGTAAATTAGACGGAAAAACTTGCAAAAAAACGCCTTTGTGGGTATAATGTAGATACCTTAACTGCCTAAAAGTGAGTAAAAATGGACGCAAAACTAGATTTTTCTATTCTTAAAACCTTAACCGAACTTCCCGGCGTGTCCGGCCGCGAAACCGCCGTGCGGGAATACTTAAAAAATTTGCTGAAAGATTCGGCGGACGAAATCCGTACCGACGCCTTGGGCAATTTGATTGTTTTTAAAAAGGGATCCTCCAACAAGAATTTGCTTTTTTGCGCGCATATGGACGAAGTGGGCCTGATGATTCACTTTGTGGACGAGCGCGGTTTTTTGCGCTTTGTAACGGTGGGGGGCATTGACCCCCGTACCTTGCTTGCCCAACGGGTGCGCGTGCAAACCAAATCGGGCGCGCTTTTGGGGATTATTGATACCAAACCCGCGCACATCACCACCGAGGCCGACCGCGGCAAGGCATTAGGCGTAAAGGAACTTTTTATTGATTTGGGTCTTTGCGCGGAAGAAGCCAAAAAACGCGTGGAACCCGGCGATTGGGCGGTTTTGGACCGCAGTTACGAGGAATTTGGCGACGGCAAAATTTCCGCCAAGGCGTTAGATAACCGCGCGGGTGTGTTTGTATTGGCCGAAGTGGTGCGCGCCTTAAAAAATCCCTTTTATAATGTATATGCCGTTTTTACGGTGCAAGAGGAAGTCGGTTTGCGTGGGGCCACTACGGCGGCTTATGGCGTAAATGCCGATGTTTCCTTATGTTTAGACACCACGGGCGCGGCGGATATTCCCGGTTGCGCGCCGCAGGATTATATTTGTTCGTTAGGCGGCGGCGTGGGGCTCACGGCCCTGGACGCGCGGACGATTACGCCCGAAAATTTATTTAACGAACTTAAACAGATTTGTGATACGCACAATATCCGCAGGCAGGTGCGCGTGGCACCCCGCGGCGGAAACGATGCAGGCGCGGTACACTTGTCCAAAACGGGTGTGCCCACTTGCGGGTTGTCAGTTCCCACGCGCAACATCCACTCCAATGTGGAAATTGTCAGTAAACAAGACCTGGAAAATACTTTCCGCCTGGCATACTGGGCGGCGCAGAACGGCCTGAAAGCATAGGCCGGAGGATAGATTATGAGTACATTTCAATTAGGCAAAAAAAGAGCCGTTTTCTTTGACGTAACCGATTATTTAAATAACCCCGCTTACCAAATAAGCGAAGAGGATAAAAAAGCCCTTTCGCGCTTGGACGTAGCCTACCGCGCGTTGGTATCCCTTTTATATAACTATGTGCCCACTTCCGGCCATCCGGGGGGCAGTATTTCCAGCGGGCGGTTTGTAGAACACCTGTTGTATAAGGATATGGCGTACGACCTTACGCACCCGCACAAAGACGAAGCCGATATTATTTCTTACGCGGCGGGGCATAAGGCCTTGGGCCTGTATGCAATGTGGGCCTTGCGCAACGAGTGTGCGCGTATTGCCGCGCCGGAACTCTTGCCTGCGAGCGACAAAGAACAACTGCGCTTGGAGGATTTGCTCGGCTTCCGCCACCCCAAAGTGCAGGGAACCCCTTTATTTAAAAAATTCCACTCCAAAGCCTTGGGCGGCCACCCGGAACCCTTAGTTCCGTTTGTGCGCACTTCTACGGGTGCGAGCGGCGTGGGCGACGGCTCGGCTGTCGGCCTTGCTTTGGCGGCGGCTGATGCCTACGGCGAAAATTGCCCAGTGGTGCACATTGTGGAAGGCGAAGGCGGCTTAACGGCCGGGCGCGTGAGCGAAGTGGCCGGTATGGCGGCTACGGCGCAGTTAAAGAACGCGGTCTTCCATATTGACTGGAACGAAGCCTCTATTGAAAGCGAACGCGTAACCGCCGACGGCGAACACCCCGGCGATTATGTACAATGGAACCCGATGGAGTTCTTCTATATCCACGATTTTAACGTCATCCGCGTGCCGGACGGCCACGATTACAACCAAATCCATATTGCGCACAAACTGGCGGAAGAAATCTCCAACCACCAGCCTACGGCGATTGTCTATCGCACGGTAAAGGGGTGGCATTATGGTATTGAGGGTAAGGCCTCGCACGGTTCCGGCCACAAGTTCGCTTCCGAAGGGTTTTATAAATCCTTGGAAGAGTTTGAAAACACCTTTAACGTAAAATTCCCGCATTTTGAAGGCGACAAAACCGCCGAAAATATTGAAAAATACTACTGGGACAGTTTGCTGACCGTCCGCCACGCGTTGGAAGCGGACAAAACGGTAGCCGCTTTTGGTGCGGCGCAATTAAAGGCCGCCAGCCAAAAGTTGTCCAATAAAAAACGTGCCGTCCGCGCGGACTTGGGCAACTGCCAGGACCTTTACACCAAATTCCACGAGGGCGAAGTTCCGGCGGAATTTGTGTTTGAAAAGGGCAAATCCTACACCACCCGCGGTATTTTGGGTGCGGTGCTGGCGTATTTGAACAAACATACGAACGGTACGATTTTAACCGCGTCCGCCGATTTGTACGGCTCCACGGGCGCCGCGGCGATTGCCAAGGACTTCCCGGCGGGCAATTTTAACACGCAGACTAATCCGCTTTCTCGCCGTTTGGCGGGCGGCGGTATTTGCGAGGACGGTATGGCCGCGCTGTGCACGGGTATTTCCGCTTTTGGAAAGCACGTCGGCGTGGCGGCTTCGTACGGGGCGTTTTTAGCCTTTGAACACGTGGCGGCCCGCTTGCACGCTATCGGCGTACAATGTGCGCGCGAAGCAGGCGTGAACCCCAACACCTTTATTATGTTTAACGGACACGCCAGCGTGCCCACCGGAGAGGACGGCCCGACGCACGCCGACCCGCAGTCCCTGCAACTGGTGCAGGACAACTTTCCAAAGGGCGCCTGCATTACCATTACGCCCTTGGAAGTAGATGAAATTTGGCCGCTTACCGTGCGCGCTTTATCCTTGCGCCCGGCGGTGTTTGCACCGTTTGTGGTGCGCCCGTCTTATGCGTTTATGGACCGCGAAGCCTTGGGTGCTGACCCGGCGATTAAAGCCGTAAACGGCGTGTACTATTTGCGCCGCGCCAAAGGCAAGGCCACCGGTACGGTAATTGTACAAGGTGCGGGCGTGGGCCACATTGTGGTAGAAAAAGTGCTGCCTGCTTTGAACGCGGGTGGGCCGGACTTAAATGTGCTGTATGTAGCCAGTCGCGAACTGTTTGAAGCATTGCCGAAAGCGGAACAGGACAAAATCCTGCCGCCCGAAATGCTGCGCACGGCTATGGGTATTACGGACTTTACGCTCCCGACCTTGGATTGCTGGCTTAACAGCGTGGCGGGTCGCGCGCACTCGCTCTACCCGCATAAAAAAGGCGAATTTTTATCCAGCGGGTCGGCTGACAAAGTATATGAAGAAGCCGGGCTGGACGGCGCCTCCCTGTTGGCGGCGTTAAAAGACTACGCGCGCGATTTGGCGCAAGCCCAAGCGTGGCTGTAACATATTTATAGGAGATTAAAATGGCAGAAGAAAAACCTTATTTAACCGGACGGACGTATTTATTTAAACTCCCCAAAGGTAAAGATTTGTTGGAAACCTTGGCCGATTTTTGCCACGATAACCAAGTAAAATGCGGTATCGTAAGCGTAATGGGCTCGGTGTCCAACGCGACGGTTGGTGTGTACGACCAAGCCAAAAAGAAATACGATAAAAAAGTAATCAACGAGGAAATGGAACTGATTTCCCTCACGGGTAATATCAGCATCCAGGATAACCGCCCCCAAGTGCACGCGCACGTGGTGATGTGCGGCAAGGATTACAACGCCATCGGCGGCCACTTGTTCCCCGGCACTAAGATTTACGTTTGCGAAGCGTATATCCAGGAACTGGTGGGCGAACCCAAGGTAAGACGCTCCGACAAGGTTACCAAACTTTCGCTTTGGGCCTAACCCGGGCTTATAAATATTTATCCCGCGCTTGTGTTTTTTACACGCGCGGGGTTTTTTATGGTTTCAGTCTGTTGTTATCGTCTTTGCCGTCATCCCCGAAGGTTTCTGTCGGGGATCTGCTGTTATTAAATAAAGCAACAACAGCAAAAAACAGATTCCCGACTACGACATTCGGGAATGACAACCCCACCCATACAAACAATATATTCCCGCACTCTGCGGGCCGCACCCTAGCGGATTGCTACTCACGGGAATGACAACAAAAATAGAATAATAACAAGGCAACTGTCATCCCCGCACGCTGCGCGCCGCCAGACACTACGGGACGGCGGCAAAGACCCTAGCCGCCTCATTTCCGCTACCTTTGGCAAAAGGACTATCATAATACAAAGTATTTATTCCCTAAGTCAAGCGGAAAATAAAAAAGGGGTTGCCAAAGCGTAAAGAAAAGAGTTTAATAAAAAAGTAGGGTAGTAAAAATTACATAGGAGGACGTACCTAATGAAGAAACTACTAGGCTTGCTCTTGGCTATGACTATGGCGTGGCCTGTAACGGCAAGTGCAGAAGTGCTCAAAAACGTGGACCTCAAAGGCGAAATCCAAACGATTGCCTCTGATGCCCGCCACGATAACGTCGGTTTGTATAAATCCGGCACGAATTTCCGCGTATTGGCTGGCTTGTCCGCTGATTTAGTGGAAGACGTAAGAGCCAACGTAATGTTCCAGTACAACAACGCGTGGAAGGGGAATAATGCTGGGGAAAATTTGGACCACTATTGGAAGGAGGTCCGCTTGGCCGAAGCCAATGTGGTGCTTTCCAACTTGTTCTGCTGCTTGGAAGCCACGGTCGGCCGCCAATTCTACGGCGATGAAGACAGCGCTGTAATGTATTTCGGCCCCAACCACTATGTGTTCGGTATGAACGCTGCTCCGTCCTTGGACGCCGCCAAATTGGTTTACAGCGATGATTTTAAAACCTTCACGATGATTGCCGGTAAAGTGGTTACCTACGATGAGCACGGTGTAAAGACCGATGATATCACCGTTTATGGGTTGGACTTGAAACTGAACTTGACCGACACCTTGACCGCCCAAATCTACGGTTACGATTTTATGAACAGCAACTATGATGCTTCCACCGAAAAGAGACACGAAGGTTTCTATGGTGCCAAAGCCACCTTTGCGCCCGAAGCCGCTACGTTAAGCGCGGAATATGCCCGCGGTTACGAAGCCAACAGACTGTTCAGAGAAGGCAATGACTCTCCGTATATGGTGAAAGTGGATGCGGCCTTGAATATGGACGTAATCACCCCCAGAGCGACCTTCTACTACGCCAAAGCCAAAGATACCGTTTCCTTTTATGGCAACTACTACCCGGGTTTGGCTGTCGGCCACGCATTAGTAGCGGGTAACGGCGATTCCTTTGCCGAATACTCTAACGATGGTGTGAGAATGTTCAACGTGGGCGTGGACTATGCTTGGAACAAGTTCGTGTTCTCCTTGGACGGTTTCTCCTTCCAAGACCGCACCGCCCAAGACTCTTCCACTTGGGAGGCTGACTTGGTGGCCAAATACAACCACAACGACTATGTCCAACTCTTTGCCGGTATCGGTTATGCTAAATACAGCAATGCCGAGAGCGATACCTTTGGTAGAAAGCATCAAGACACCAAAGACAACACCGTTGGCCAGTTGGGTATGCTCATAAAGTTCTAACTTAACTGACTGCTGATAGTTTTGTTAAAGGCCCCGCCCCCGTGGCGGGGCCTTTTGCTGTGTGTGATTGGTGTTTATAGGGGTGGGGTTGTCATTCCCGAGTGTTGTAGTCGGGAATCTGTTGTTTATAAAATTAAGGTCATTCTGGAAGGTCTCTGTCCAGAATCCGTTGTTTTCCTCTTTTTTAATAACGACAGATCCTGGACTACAACTTTCCAGGATGACGACAACGGCTAACAATAGGGCCAACAGCAACGACAGATTTTGGAACGCTCCGCGTCAGTATATCTTTCCAAAATGTCCTTAATTTTATAATAGCCGAGTCCTTTGGATAGGTGTCAGTCATAAATCCTTGTGTTAAAATGCGGGGTTTATTGTTATAATTTTTTTATGTCTTTTGTATATATTTTGACTAATGCTACCAATCAGGTTTTGTATATTGGGGTTATGAATAATTTAGTCCGGCGAGTGTATGAACACCGCACGAAAATAGTGCCCTGTTTTACCGAACGGTATCACTTAAACAAGTTGGTATATTATGAGTGCTATACGGATATCGTTCAGGCAATAGAGCGGGAAAAGGTGCTTAAATTTTGGAAGAGAGCGTGGAAAAAGCGATTAATTAGTAAGTTTAACCCCGTTTGGAAAGACTTATACACAGAGATTTGTTTGTAAATAAACCCCGCCCTGGCAAAAACATCAGGGCGGGGGGAAAATAAACCATTAGTAAAGCCGAACTAAAAGTATAAGTCCCGCTTTCCGGCTTTAATTTTGGCCAAATTCTCGTCAATCATTTTGCGTACAGGCGTTCCCTCTTTAAAGGCTTCCTTGGTCGTGCTGTCAATCAGCGCATATCCCTTGGCCTTTAACGGGGCGGGGGCAAAATCTTCCAAGTATTCGGCAAACGTGAACATAGCATTGGGCAGACAATGCGTTTTAATCAGCCCGGGCTTGGCCATATCCATAAAGTCCTTGCCCACGCGGCCCAAACGGTAGCAGCCCGTGCAGAAAGACGGCATATGCTTGGCGTCCACCACAGCATCAATCACTTCGGCCAGCGAGCGGCTGTCCGTCAGCGTGAATTGGCTGCCGTTTTGCTTGTCGTAGGAATAGCCGCCGGGGTTTACGCACGAAGCGGCCGAAATCTGCGATACGCCCAACTCCAAGCACGCGTTGCGCATAGCCGGGGACTCGCGGGTGCTTAAAATAATGCCCGTGTATGGCACGGCCAAGCGCAGAACGGCCACACATTTTTTAAATTCGTCGTCGCTTAGTACGTCGTTGGGGTGTTGGCTGAAATCGGACCCTTCGGCGGGCTCAATGCGCGGAATAGAAATCGTATGCGGGCCTACGCCGTAGGTCTTGTCCAAATACCAAGAGTGTTCCAAGGTGGCCAAAATCTCGTATTTGTGGTCATACAGGCCCAAGAGCGGCCCAATGCCCACATCGTTAATGCCCGCCTGCAAGGCGCGGTCCATAGCGTCCAAGCGGAACTGATAGTCCTTTTTGGCGCCCGCCAAGTGCAGTTTTTCGTAGGTTTCCTTGTGATACGTTTCCTGGAACAACTGGTAAGTGCCGATGTTGCACTTTTTTAATTCTTCAAATTCGGGTTCCGTCAGCGGCGCAATGTTTACGTTCACGCGGCGGATATTTTGACCGTTCCAGCGGGTATCGTAAATGGTTTTAATGCTGTCATACACATATTGCAGGCCACCGCCGGGATAGGCTTCTCCGGCCACCATTAAAATACGTTTGTGGCCTTGTTGCAAAAGGGCGGTAACCTCTTGGCGGATTTCGTCCTGCGTGCTGGCGTGGCGCTTTAAATGGGTATTGGAGCGGCGGAACGCGCAATAGACGCACTCGTTGGTGCAAATGTTGGAAATATACAGCGGTGCAAAAAGTACAATGCGGTTGCCGTAAATGGCTTCTTTTACATATTTGGCCGCGGCGAATAAATCGTTTAGCAGTTTTTTGTCCGTAATGTTTAACAGTACGGCGGCTTCTTCAAGCGAAATGCCCTTTAACAGGCGGGCTTTGTTTAAAATTTCCGTTACTTCGGAGTCCGTATGGGACTTGGCTTTTTCCAAAGTGCGTTGCAGTTTTTCGTTGTCTATAATCATATATATATGATACCACTTTTGGGGGTTGCCGTTCCCCGCGGCGCGCGGATTTGCTATCATATATCTATGCCGAAGAAAGAATCCGTTTTGGTCGTTTGCTCCAACCGCAAAGCGTACCACGATTATTTTATTGAAGACACTTACGAAGCCGGGCTCGCTCTGTTGGGGGCGGAAGTAAAATCCGTCCGTCAAAAGGAACTGAGTTTGGAGGGGAGTTTTGTTCGTGTGGAAAACGGTACGGCGCGCGTGTATAATATGCACGTAAAGCCGTACAAGTTTAACTCGCTGGTGGAACTGGACCCCACGCGCCCGCGCCAACTGCTGCTCAACAAAAAGGAACTGCGCAAATTGGCGGCTAAGGCCGAAATTAAGGGGTATTCCTTGGTTCCGGTAGAGGTGTATTTCAAAAACGGGTGGGCTAAGTTAAAATTGGCCGTAGCCAAGGGCAAGCATTTGTTTGACAAGCGCGAAAGTTTGAAAAAGCGCGATTTAAACCGCGAAATGGAACAGCATTTTAAGAACAATATCCGCTTTTAACCCCGGCGGCCGCAATACAAAATAAAATACTGGATTTTTTCGCCGGAATATTCTAAAATATACTTAATTGGGCGGGTGGCGGAATTGGCAGACGCGTACGGCTCAGGACCGTATGGACGAAAGTCCTTAAGGGTTCAACTCCCTTTCCGCCCATTTTATTTTTGGTTCCACCTACTATGAGAAAGAATGACTACCGGCCGAAAGCGGCGTCTTTAAGAAGCAGAAAACGCAGCCCTCGGCAAAAGAGAGGGTCATCCTTTTTTTTTAAACTTTTTTTGTGGCTTATTGTGCTGGGCCTCGTCGGCGGGGCCTGCTTTGCCGTCTCTAAAACCTATCAACTTTTAGTCCACGCCCAGTGGACCAATTGGCACGCCAAGGAGATTGCCGTTTCGGGCGTTTCCGGCCAGTTAAATAAGGATTTATCATCCCTGTCCGCCAAATACAAGGGGCAGGCCTTTTCGTTAAAGGATTCCGCCGCCTTGCGCGAGAATATTGTGCGCCAATACCCGATGTTAAAAGACGTGTCCGTCAGTCGCGGTATTTTAAGCGGCAAACTAACCGTGTCGGCCAAGCACCGCGTGCCGGTGGCCAAATTCGTGCTGCCGGATGAATCGGTCAAATACATTGACGGCGACAGCACCGTGTATTCCGACCCGGCGCCCAATGTGCTAAATCCCGTGCCGTTTGTGGAATTGGAAGGAGACGTGCCGGAAAAGTTAAGCCCGGAGTTTATTGATTTGGTGGAAAGCACCTTAAAGTTAAAAAAAGAGTTGGATTATGCGTTTTTGCGGATGAATTTGAAGGAAAACACCGTAAAAATGTATATGCCGGACGGGTCCTTGATTGACTTTGGCGAGGCGAAGAACCTCAAAAAAAAGGCGGTCCGCGCGGCGCAGATTATGGCTTTTTCGCGCGACAGATACGCGCATCCGCTCCAACTGGATTTTGAATTTTTTGAATACGGAAAAGTTTTTTTAAGACAGAAGTTTCATTAAGTTTTATAATAGAAGTAAGGTAAATTTTTTTAGGTGGATTTTATGGCTAAAACGAATCTTATTGCAGGACTGGACGTCGGCAGCGGGAAGTTGACTTGTATCGCCGCCGCACACGATTTTGAAACCAATACGTTAAAGGTGCTCGCCGGGCGCAGCGTTCCGTGCCGCGGGATTAAGGGGGGGATGGTGTCGGATATCCGCGAAACTTCCGCCGCCGTTACCCATATTTTAAGCAGCATTGAACGCGAGTGCAACCAGCGCATCGGCAGTTTGTACGTCGGTGTGCGCGGGGCGCATTTGGAATCCTTTTCCAATCACGGGACGTATAACATTTCCCGTATGGATAAAGAAATTACCCAGGCCGATATGGAACTGGCGATTGAAAACGCCAAGGCGATGCCCATTAAAAACGATAACGAAATTATCAACGTAATTACCCAAGGGTACGCAATTGATAAGCAAAAGGGCATTATTAACCCGGAGGGGATGGAAGGCTCCTTGTTGGAAGTGGACGTCCACATTACGACGGGCTCTTCTACGCACATTAACAACTTGGCGAAGGCTATCCAACGCCCGGGATACAATATTGACGATACGATTTATGGCTTGGTGCCGCTGGCGGACGCTGTGCTTACGCAAGAGGAAAAGGAAATCGGCGCAATGCTGATTGATTTCGGCGGGGAAACGATGTCCGTCGGTATTTACATTGACGGTATTTTAAAATTCTCGCGCGATATTCCCTACGGTTGTGATTTGATTACCAGCGATTTGTCCCGTTTGCTCCACACCAGCCGCCAAAACGCCCGCGAAATTAAGGAAAAATACGGCGTGGCGTTTCCGACGTTTTTGGACGAGGAAGGGGAAATTCCGGTGCCGTCCTTGGACGGGCGCAGTACGCATAACATCAAAAAGAGTTATGTGCTGGACATCATCCAGCCGCGCGTAGAGGAACTGATTGAACAAGTCGGCCGCGTGGTGGATACATCCGGCTATAAAAATTTCCCTGTGGTGGGTGTGGTAACGGGCGGCGGTTCCGTAATGCCGGGCATTACCGAGCATTGCGTGAGCATTTTGGGCTTGAAGGAAGTCCGCCGCGGTATCGTCCAGCGCGATTTGGTTTCCAGCGACGAACAATTTTTTGACCCGCTTTACAGCACCGCTATGGCGCTTGCCATTTATGCGGCGGGCAACCCGGGTTACGACGATTACGGCTCCGGCTCGTACGATAACGGCGGATCGCTGTTCGGTAAATTTGGTAAATTTATCAAAGGGCTGGATATTTTTGGTAATTAAGGACGTTTTCTTATGAAAGATTTATTTATGCCGGCCGGCTCGTTTGAGAGCAAAAAGGCCAAAATTAAAGTCATCGGCGTGGGCGGCGGCGGCGGAAACGCCATCAACCATATGGTCAGCGCCGGAATTAAAGATGTGGATTTTATTGCCGTCAATACCGATGCGCAGGACTTGCGCCGCAACCAAGCCCCCTATTTGGTGCAGGTGGGGGAAAAGATTACCAAAGGGTTAGGCGTCGGCGGCGATCCGGAAAAGGGTAAAAAAGCGGCCGAGGAATCCAAGGAAAAGTTAAAACTCATCATCGGCCAATGCGATTTGCTGTTTATCACGGCCGGTATGGGCGGCGGCACGGGTACGGGCGTGGCCCCGTATTTGGCCAAACTTGCCAAAGAAATTTACGGCGACGATTTGTTGGTGGTGGGCGTAGTTACGCGCCCGTTTAATTTTGAAGGGTACGTCCGCGAAAAGCAGGCCGATGAAGGCATTAAGGAAATGCAAAAGTACGTGGACTCTATGATTATTGTCCCGAACGAAAAACTTTTTGCCAATATTGACCCGGAAACCTCGTCGCGCGATGCCTTTAAAATGGTGGATGAGGTGCTGTTGCAGGCCGTAAAGGGCATCTCCGAAGTGATTACCAAGCCGGGCGAGGTAAACATTGACTTCAACGATATCCGCAAGGTAATGTGCCACTCGCACAAGTCCCTTATCGGCATTGGCGAGGCCAGCGGCCCCGGGCGGCATTTGTTGGCCGTCAAGCAGGCTATTTCTTCGCCGCTGCTGGAAAATGCCGATATCCGTGGTGCAAAAGGGTTTATCGTACATTTTTCCGCCGAGGAAAATTTGACGCTTTTGGAACAGGGCGAGGTAATGAATTTAATCCGCCAGTACGCCAGCAACGATTCTATTATTATGTTCGGCCACTCGTACGATTCCACCTTAAACGGGATGTTTAAGGTTACCGTAATCGCTACGGGCTTCAGCGCCGAAAAGGCCAGCGTTTTCAGCGCGCGCAGGCCGCTTCCCAATGCCGGTATGCCGGCTTCTTTTTCTGTTAAAAAACCCACGGCCGAGGATGTGTTCACAGCCTTTGAACCCAAAACCTCCGAGCCCGAGGATGCAATGCTTATCCCGGCGTGTTTGCGCCGCAAAAAAAACCGGTAATATAGGAGAACTCTATGGCGGTAGGATTACAAAGTTTATTAAGAACGGTAGTGGACAACAAAGCCAGCGGCTTACATATCCGCGGCAATTCCAATGCGTATGTACGTTTAAACGGGCAAATGAAGCCCATTGACGACAGTTTTGTGCCTAATGACGAAGTTAAAAAAATGGCCTATGCCTGTATGGGTGAACGCGAACGCCGCATTTTTGAACAGTATAGTTCGGTGGATTTTTCATTAGACGCCAAATCCTTTGGCCGTTTCCGCTTTAACGTGTTCCGCCAAATGGGCAAAATTTGTATGGCTATCCGCCATATTCCGCTCAAAATTCCTACCTTTGAAGAACTCCGCCTGCCGGGCGATATCTTGCGCAAAATGTCCAACACGCGCCGCGGGCTCATCTTGGTAACGGGTATGACGGGCTCCGGTAAAACGTCCACCTTGGCCGCGATGATTGACCACATCAATAAAACCCGCGCCGGACACATTTTGACGATTGAAGACCCTATTGAATTTATGCACACGGACAATCATTGTATTGTCAGCCAGTTGGAACTGGGCGTGGATACGCCGTCCTACACGGCGGCCCTGCGCGCGGCTATGCGCCAGGACCCCGACGTGATTTTAATCGGCGAATTGCGCGATCCCGAAGTAATGCGCGCCGCTATTGGTGCGGCGGAAACGGGCCAGTTGGTATTGGGCACGATGCACACGGTAAACGTAACGCAGACTCTTTCGCGTTTGGTGGATGCGTTCCCGGTGGAACAGCACGACCAGGTAAGACTCCAACTTTCCGAACTTATCCGCGGGATTGTCTGCCAGCGCTTGCTTCCGACGATTAAACCCGGTATGCGCCCGGCGTTAGAGGTGCTGGTTTCTACGCCGCAGGTCCGCAAACTGATTTTGGAAAATAAACCCAGCGATTTGCAAAAGGCTATGCAGCAGGGCGAGTTCTACGGTATGAACACCTTTGACCAAGCTCTCGCGCACTTGTACAAAGAGGGCGCCATTGACCTGGAAACGGCCCAGTCCGCCGCCACCAGCCCCGATGCCATTATGTTGGCTATCCGCGGCGTAAGCGGCAGTTTGGATGCGGTGAACGAATAGTATGCGCACGAACGGATATTTAATTGCTATTGACGGACCCGCCGGAACGGGGAAATCCTCGGTGGGATGCGCGGTTGCCGCGCAGTTGGGCTATGGCTTTTTAAGCACCGGGGAAATGTACCGCGCGCTGGCCTACAAGGTATTTGCCAAAAAAATCAACCCCGAAGACCACGATGCGGTGTTGGAAGCGGCGCGCCAGTTGCGCTTTACGTTTATGCGCCAGCCGGACGCCAAACTCAAAATGTTTGTGGACGGGGAATATTTGGGCGATAAACTCCACTTGGAAGAAGTGGGTGCGGTTGCCAGCCGCGTTTCCACCAACGGCGAAGCCCGCCGCGTGCTGACTGACAAAATGCGCGACGTAGGCGAGGACGGCGGCGTGGTAATGGAAGGGCGCGACGTGGGAACGGTGGTGTTCCCGGATGCGGAACTAAAATTTTATTTGGATGCGTCCGCCGAGGAACGCGCCAAACGCCGCGTAAAACAGTTGAAGGAAGCGGGGCAAAAGGCCGATTATAACCAGATTTTAAAAATGATTCAGGAGCGCGATTACCGGGACAGCCACCGCGCCGTCAGCCCCTTAAAACCGGCGGAGGATGCAGTGATAATTGACACTTCGTCCCTTACAATGCAGCAGGTAATTGATACGGTTTTGGAGAAAATCAAACACTATGCTTCTTAATTTGATAAAATTAATAGCAAGAATTTATTTTAAAACCTTTTACGACTTTAAGGTAGAAGGGCTTGAAAATATCCCCAAAACGGGTGCCCTGATTATTGCAGGGAACCATTTGTCCAATGCGGACCCGCCGGCTATCGGCAGTTTTGCCGGGCTCGTGCGCGATTCCCGCTTTGTGGCCAAAAAGGAACTGTTTTCCGTTCCCGGCTTGGGGTGGTTCTTCCGCCGCAGCGGATATATCCCGGTGGACCGTGCGCGCTCTATGGATGCGTTTAGTTCGTTGCAGTCGGTCGTGCACGCCTTGGAAAAGGGCGAAAGCGTGGTAATGTTCCCGGAAGGAACCCGCAGTAAAACGGGCAAACCACAAAAACCGAAGAGCGGCATTGGCTACTTGGTCTATACGACGGGGGCGCCGGTGCTCCCGGTGAAAGTGGAAGGAACCTTTGGCTGGCCGTGGGTACGCAAAATCCGTGTGAAGTTCGGCACGGTAATGCACTTGGAAAAAAACCCGGCCTTGGACCATAAAGCGCAGTACAAACAATTTGCAAATAAAATAATGGAAGAAATAAATTCAATTAATATCTAACGGAGGTTACGCAGTCCTCCCGCAGGGAAGGACTGTAATAAGGACTTATGACGATGAACGAAGAAATCAAAAATACCGAAGACACAATTAACGAACAAGAAATGACGATGGCCGAGTTAATTGCGCAGCAAGAGTCTTTATCGGAGAAGTTGTACAAAAAAGAAATTGTAGAAGTACCCGTAGTACAGATTAACCAAGATTATATTTTGGTGGATACCGGCGCTAAAAAAGAAGGCGCGATTGCCGTTTCCGAATTTGAAGGCAAAACCCTTCCCGCCGTGGGCGATATCATTTCCGCCGTGCTCGTAAAACGCGGCAGCGACGAACGCCCGTCCATCTTGTCCCACAAAAAAGCCTTGGAATACTTGGGCTGGGACATCTGCAAAAAAGCCTACGAAGCCAAAGAACGCGTAAAAGGCACCATTGTGCAATGCGTAAAGGGCGGCTATATTGTGGAAGTGTTCGGCGTGAACGGTTTTATGCCGCTTTCCTTGTCTGAACTCCACACCGCTTACAAACACTATTTACCCGTAGGCGCCAAAATCAAAGCCCAAATCGTAGAATTTGCCAAGGAAAAACAGAAACTCATCATTTCCCGCAAACAAGTGCTGGAAGAGGACGAAGCCGTCCGCCGCGAGCAAGTGTTGGGCGAAATTAAAGAAGGCGAAGTGTTGCGCGTAGTCGTTTCCAAGGTTGACAAGGACAAATTGTTCTTGCGCTTCCACGGTATTGAAGGCGTGGTAAACTTGGAAAACATCGCTTGGAAGGAGCCCGAAACCGCTATTTCCAACTTCCGCCGCGGCCAGCGCCTTAAAGCCAAACTCTTAAAATTGGACAAAGAAACCCCGAGATTGGAGTTCGGTTTGAAGCAACTCTTCTTGAACCCGGCCGACGCGTTGAAACGCCGCTATCCGTACAAGAGTTCCGTTAAAGCCGTCATTACCAAAGTGGATGCCGAAAACGGTGTAGAGTGCACCATCGGCAAAAACAACACCAAAGGGTTTATCAGCCCCTTTGAAATGGGACGCGACTTTACCGCCAAGGAAGGCGACACCATCACCGCGCTCGTCGTGGGTGTGGACCCGGAAACCTTTACGGTGAACCTCTCCGTCAAGAAATACGACCAAGTGCAAAACCGCAAAGTGGTCGCCCAGTATTTGAAACAGGCCCCGCGCCCGACCCTCGGTCAGTTGTTGCAGGACTCTTTCAAAACTTCTACTGACGAAGACAACAAATAAGTTAGATATTATTGAATACAAACCCGGAGCATATTCCCTATGCCCCGGGTTTTTTGTCCTTTGTATTGTCGTTGCCTTTTCGTTTGGGCGCGACATTGCCAAAACGGTGTGGCCCCTTTAATCAAAAGGGCGCGGACAATCTGCCGCCTGCAAGGTGCGGCGCGCAGCGTGCCGTCATCCCGTAGTGTCTTTATCCGGGATCTTGTTGTTATTAAAACAAAGATTGTTCTTTATTTTGTTAGGCGGGACCAAAGCGAGGTCTTTTCGGCTGTTACAGGCAGGGCTTCTTTGAGCAAAACGCCCAGTAAAACGCCTTTTTCGTTTACTACGGGTAAGGAATCCGTTTCCGCTTCTGCAAACGCTTTACGGGCTTTTTCGGCCCCGTCTTGCGGGTGCAAAAACTCCGCCGGGTTCATCACGCTGCCGCAAACAGATTGGGGCGTATAAAAAGCCAGTTCCGCCGTGCGGATAACGCCCTTTAATTCGCCGTCTTTCCCGGTAACGTAGCAGGCCGCAGGCAATTTTTTGCGCGGCAAACTTTTAAGCCGCTCTATCAGCGCCACCAGTTTGGCTTCCGTGCGGACGGACACAAAGTCCGTGTGCATCAGCCGTCCCACGCTGTCGGGTGCAAAGGAATTGGCTTCGGCCAGCAGTTTGACAAAGGCGGGCTCCAAGGCGGAGGAGAGGCGTTCGCGGTACGGGGTGGAAAACTCCTTCCACAATTTGGCCGCTTGCTCCACATTTAACCGCGCCAAAATATACGAGGCCTGTTTTAACGGCAATCTCCGCAAAACAGCCGCGGCCTTCGGTGGGTCCATCGGGTTCAAACAAGCCACCACCACCTGCGCTTTCAGCGGGCCGATTAACAGCAATACTTCGTGCGTGGCCAATGAAGCCAGCGCGCGGGCGGCCTCTTGCGGAGCCGCCAAAATAAATTTTTCAGTTATTACGCCCGCCAAGGCGTGCATTGGGGAGTTCATTTAAATAAACCTCTGTTAATTTATTATAATAAATTAACGCCCGATAAGGCCAAACTGCGAGGTATAAAATGTTTTTTAATAAACCCTTTCACGCCGTAACCTTCCAAGACGTAGTGCAATTCTGCCGCCGGGGTCTGCCCGAGGGCAAGCAGTTGGACTACAAATACATTATGCCCAAGAACCGCGAAAAATTCGCCAAGACGATAGCCTCATTTGCCAACGCCTTGGGCGGCCTTATCATCTTGGGCGTACAGGACGACCGCAACGACCGCCCCAAACCGCCCTTTACCGGGATCCCGTACCACGAAAAAATGCGCAACTCCATTGAGGACGTCATCCAAGTATATATTGACCCGATTGTCTTTGTGGATATTAACATTTGTTTGAGCCCGCGCGGGGACAGGATGTTTGTGCTTATCAATATTCCGCAGAGCAATTTAACCCCGCACTTGGTCGGTCCCTCCAAACGGGCGTACATCCGCACGGGGCAGAGCAGCCGCCCGGAAATTATCGTCCACCCGTCCAAACTGCCGTGGCTGTTGGACCACCGTCAAAAATCCGAACGGTTGCGGCATATTCTCTACGATAAGGCCGAAAGCCATTTTGACAATTATTTAAAAACGATGAACGTCTCCGCGGACGGAGAAACGGTTTGCACTTTGTCGCTGTTGCCATTGTACCCGGACGAACCGCTGACCGATTATAAAAAACTGCCTGAAATGATAGCGGCCTCTTCCTCGCACGCGGACTATGGCACAATGGCCAATCCCGATTATCCGCTCCGCCCGGTGCAGGACGGTGCGGCCGTAATTTCCAACACGCGCGGCGTATATAAAATGACGGAATTTAACGATTATGGGCTCATTATGAACAAGCAAATCGCCACCCGCGAGGAACTGTTTAACGGGCACACCGCCAAAACCGTGCGCATAGAAGTATTGGCGCAAAATTTGACGCTATTTCTTTTAACTTCGCGCAAATTTTTATCCCGTTTGGCCTTTGGCGGCCCGTTGTATTTCCGCTTTAAAATGAATAACACGCGCGCTTTGCGCGCCCTGCTGGGCAAGCGGCAAGCCACCGTGTTGGAAGATTATTTGCGGCTGGATAGGGAAATCACCTTGTCCGACCTGGAAACCCGTCTGCCGGAATTACTCACGGACGTATTGCAGGAAGCGGCTTGGTCTCTTGGGTTGCGCACGGAATCCAACGAGATTGAGGATTTAATAAAGCATACCTTGGGGGAAGCCAAATGAGCGAAATTTTTTATTCCACCGACCCCGATTTTTGCCCGCATTGCAAGCATATTCCGTGCGTTTGCAACCAACTGGGCGTACCCAAAAAGCAAACCGAGCCTGTGCGTGTGCGTTTTGTAAAAAACGCCAAGGGGAGCGGAATAATGGTGGTAGAAAAACTGCCGCTTCACCCGCAGGGCAAAGAGGATTTGCTTAAAAAAATGAAAAAATCCTTGGGTTGCGGCGGTACGGTCAAAGAAGGCCGGTTAGAAATCCAAGGCGACAAAAAACTGCGCGCGGCCCAAATGTTGGAAAAAGAGGGTTACAAAGTCCGCGTGTTATAGTAGCGTTATGAAAGGCTTTACACTTATTGAACTGTTAGTGGTGGTGCTGATTATCGGCATTTTGTCGGCGATTGCTCTCCCGTACTATTACAACGCGGTGGAAAATGCGCGCATTACGGAAGTGGTGCTTTTGTGGGGGCGGCAAAAGAATTTTGTAAACGGGCGTTTTATGAGCGCGGAACAGGCCGCCCGGCTGACGGAGCAAATTAAAAAGGCAAATTTAAAATATTTCACGGGTTTGGCTGTCTGCCGCCCAGGAAACGACGAAAATACTCCCTGCTGGGAAGCCGTTTTCACGCAAACCGCCGCTAGTCCGCACGCCCAATACCAACTGACGACTACTAATAATTTTATGGATTTGGCCTGCATCGGGCTTAATGGTGCGGGCGAAAACTTTTGCGAAGGACAATCCCGCCAATCCTCTCCGCTTGAAATAGACGGCAAAACCGCCTATATTATTAGGTAGTCCCACGCCCAGCGTGCCCGAAAACTACCGTTATTAAACAAGGAGGTCATCCTGAATTGCCGCCCTTACCGCTAGGCGGCACCCCGTAAGGTTTCTGTACGGGGTCTATTAATAGGTTTCAGGATCTACCGATTGTG
>NZ_DJOA01000001.1:0-4254 GCF_002437085.1 Candidatus Avelusimicrobium stercoris
GTGAGCTCGGGGAGTTTCATATCACTACCGGGTGTTAGCGGGTTCTGTTTCCAGCAATAAAGGGAAATTGGCCTATGGAACGTTACAGCAAATGATTTATTTATGCGCAGAACTGGAACACCGAGGGCTTAAAGGGCCTGAAATTTATAATTCCATTATCAGATTAACCCTTCAAGCCGTGCGCCGTTTGCGGAAATACCCCAATGTGGATTTTTCGCTGGTGCGCCGTGCAATACAAGAAGTGGGGTTGCATTTATCAAATTGCAGCCTATATCCACGTTTAAAATATCAATTTTTATGTAAATTAGCAGGTTGTGTGAAAGATAAAAATCTACCGAAGTTAGCATGGTGGATTAGATAAGTCCTTGAAAGCTTCAAAAGAAAAAATCCTCTTCCGACCATATTGATTTGTTGTCCTTTTCAATCAATGCAAAATCCCGCTGTTATATGTTAAAATAGAAAGGAACTATAAACTCTTGGCGGAGAATAGTCTTTCTGCGGGGAAACCCGTCTCGTATTGCTTACAAAAATTCTCTTCCAACCGTTTAGCCCTTTAATATGTTTTGCTATTAAGGGTTAATTTTGTACGAAATAGTATATAGCGGGCACGCCCGTTTAACATCTTCATATAGGAGTTTGCTATGAAAGTTCTTTTGTTAGCAGGTGGTCTTGGCACCAGATTGGGGGAGGAAACCTCTATCAGGCCTAAACCGATGGTGGAAATCGGCGGGTATCCCATCATTTGGCACATTATGAAACTTTACACGCACTACGGACTGACGGACTTTGTCATTTTGTGCGGGTACAAGAGCGAGGTCATCAAAGAATACTTTGTAAATTACTATACCAACAATTCCGATGTTACGATAGACTTTCAAACCAATAAAATTGACGTGCATATGAACCGCTGCGAACCGTGGAAGGTTACCCTTTTATATACGGGGCGTAATGCAATGACGGGCTCCCGTATTAAGCAGGCACGCAAGTTTGTGGGCAATGAACCCTTTATGCTGACGTACGGGGACGGGGTGTCCGACGTGGATATTAATAAGTTGTTAGACTGCCATAAAAAATCGGGCAAATTGGTAACCTTAACGGCCGTCCAGCCCACAGGCCGCTTTGGCGCGCTTAATATTGAGCCCAGCGGCACCATTTCCCGCTTTCAGGAAAAACCGGTAGGGGACGGCGCGTGGGTCAATGGCGGCTTCTTTGTTTGTGAGCCCCAGGCGTTTGACTACATCCCGGAAGGGGACAATATTATGTGGGAGCGCGAACCGCTCACGCAACTGGCCAAAGAAAGCCAATTAAACGCCTATAAGCACTACGGCTTTTGGCATCCGATGGACACCCTGCGCGATAAAATTGAACTTAACGAACAATGGGCAAATGGAAAAGCCCCGTGGAAAGTGTGGGAGGATTAACTATGTGGAGCGACACCTATAAGGGCAAACGCGTTTTACTCACCGGGCACACGGGCTTTAAAGGTTCGTGGCTGGCCTTGTGGCTTACCCAACTGGGGGCCCAAGTGTGCGGGTACGCCTTAAAACCCAATACTACGCCCTCTATGTTTACGGCATTGGATATTGAGCATAAAATTGCCAAAAACGTCTTTGGCGATATTTTGGACAGGAACCTTTTAAATAAAACCTTTGAGGAATTTCAGCCGGAAATCGTTTTCCACTTGGCGGCCCAGCCCTTGGTGCGGCTGTCGTACGCAGAGCCGGTGCTTACCTACGAAACCAACGTAATGGGATCCTTAAACGTATTGGAAGCGGCGCGCCAAACCGCCTCGGTAAAAGCCTTTGTAAACATTACTACCGATAAATGCTACGAAAATAAAGAAGTCGCCCGCGGCTACAAAGAAGACGAGCCGATGGGGGGATATGATATGTATTCTTCCTCCAAGGGATGCGTAGAAATTTTATCCTCGTCTTACCGCCGCAGTTTCTTGCAGGACGGCTATGCCTTGGCTACCGCCCGCGCGGGGAACGTAATCGGCGGGGGCGATTGGGCGGCGGACCGTTTACTGCCTGATTGCGTGCGCTCCATAGAGGCGGGCAAAACCATAGAAATACGCAACCCGCACGCCACGCGCCCGTGGCAGCACGTTTTGGAACCGCTTTCCGGCTATCTGTTACTGGGGCATTTGCTCTATACTAAGGGGCGTGAATACGCCGAAGGCTTCAACTTTGGGCCGAAGGCGGACAGCGTTTTAACCGTGGCCGAGGTAGCCAAACTGGCGGTAAAGTATTACGGAAAAGGCGAAGTGGTGGTGCATAAAAAGGATAACCTGCACGAAGCCAACCTGCTGATGCTGGATATCACCAAGGCCAAGGAACGCCTGGGCTGGACGCCCACCTATACGGCGGAAGAAGCCGTGGAAAAGAGCGTGATTTGGTACAAACAATTTTATGAAGGTAAACCGATGTACGATTTTACCTTACAGCAGATTAACGAGTATATGGAGAAGATGCAATGGAAAAAGAATTAAGAGCAGCTGTCCAAGCGGCGGCGGCCAAGTATTTTGACGCAATTTACGGTGCTAAAAAGGATTTATCTTATATCCCGGCTTCGGGCAAACTGTTAGACAAACAGGATCTGGCCAATATGATTGACGCCTCGCTTGATATGTGGCTGACGGCGGGCCGTTTTAATGACCAGTTTGAAAAGGATTTTGCGGCCTTTTTGGGCGTAAAATTTGCCTTATCCACCAACTCCGGCTCCTCGGCCAATTTGCTGGCCTTATCCGCCCTTACCTCTTATAAACTGGGCGAAAGACGGCTTAAAAAGGGCGACGAAGTGATTTCCGTGGCCGCAGGCTTTCCGACCACGGTCAACCCGATTATCCAGCAGGGGTTAATCCCCGTGTTTGTGGACTGCGAAATCGGCACTTATAACATTGACGTCAAACAAATTGAAGCGGCCCTTTCGCCCAAAACTAAGGCTATTTTTCTGGCACACACGTTAGGGAATATGTTTGATATGGACGCCATTATGGATATCTGCAAAAAGCACAATCTGTGGCTGATTGAAGACTCCTGCGATGCCTTGGGCGCCGAGTGGAACGGCAAAAAGGCAGGTACGATTGGGCACATCGGCACATATAGTTTTTACCCGGCCCACCATATGACGATGGGCGAAGGCGGCGCCGTGGTTACCAACGACCCGCAACTCTACCGCATTATTTTATCGTTCCGCGATTGGGGCCGCGACTGCTGGTGCAAACCGGGTGTGGATAATACCTGCAAAAACCGCTTTAATATGCAACTGGGGCACCTGCCCTTTGGCTACGACCACAAATATACCTATTCCCATATCGGATTTAACTTAAAAATTACCGACTGGCAGGCCGCTTTGGGTGTAAGCCAACTGAAAAAATTGCCCGGCTACCTGCAAAAACGCACCGAAAACGCCACCTATTTAATGAAAAAACTGGCGGACCTTTCCGATGTGCTTATTCTGCCCAAGGTGGACGACAAGGTAAAACCCTCTTGGTTTGGCTTCTTGATTTCCGTCAAGCCAGAAGCCAAATTTACCAAGCAGCAGTTGGTGGAATATTTGGAAAAGAACGGCGTGGGAACCCGCCAATTATTTGCGGGCAATCTCTTGCGCCAGCCCTTAATGGTGGAAAACGATGTAGCCTTGCGCATCGGCGTGGGCGAACTGCAAAACTCGCGCGATTTGACCGAAGCCGACTATAAAAAACTGCCCAATACGGATTTTATTATGAACAATACCTTTTGGGTGGGCGTTTTCCCGCGCTTGGGGGAAAAGGAATTGGACAAGACCTCGCGCCTAATTCACGAATTTGCCGCACAGCATAAATAACATATGAAGAAACACCTTTTGCTCACCGGGGGGAACGGGTTTATCGGTAAGAACATACGGGAGAGTTTTCTTGCCCAAAAGTATGATATTATCGCCCCGCGCAGCAGCGAACTCAATTTGGCCGATACCGAAGCCGTGGATAATTACTTTAAAACGCACCAATTTGATGCGGTCATCCACGCCGCGGTAAAGCCCGGGCACCGCAACGCCAAGGACCCTACTAACCTGCTCTACACCAACTTGCGGATGTTTGAAAACTTGGCCCGGCATACGGACCGCTTTGGCCGCCTGATTAACCTGGGCAGCGGTGCGGTATATGACACCGCCGCTGATAATCGCCTAGTAACTGAGGAACAAATCGGCCTGCGTATGGGCAAAGATGACCACAGTTTTTGCAAATATGTGGTGCATAAACGCATTGAACAC
>NZ_DJOA01000033.1:0-32466 GCF_002437085.1 Candidatus Avelusimicrobium stercoris
CAACCCCTTTAAAATAAACGACAGAAAGGCAACGACAAAAACAGCATTGTTTAGTTGTCATCCCCAAGGAATTTAGTCGGGGATCTGTCGTTGCGTAAGAGAACAGCAACAGCAAAAACAGATTCCCGACTACGACCTTCGGGAATGACAGCAATAATAACAACAGATCCCGGATAAAAACCTTCCGGGATGACGGCACCCTGCGGGCCGCGCCTTGCAGGTGGCAGATTTTCCGCGCTCTTTTGATTAATGGAGCCACACTGTTTTGGCAATGACGCAAACAAAACAAAACGGCAACAATAAATAAAACAAGGCTGTTATAAAAATTGGGGGTCATTCTGAACTTGTTTCAGAATCTACCGATTGGGTTGTTTGGTGTGTTGTTATTAAAAAGTCATACTGGAAGGGTTGCTGGCGCGGAGCGTTCCAGTATCCGTTGTTTTCCTTTTTTTATAACAACAGATCCTGGACTACGACTTTCCAGGATGACCTCTTTTTTTCATTAAGTTGTCATCCCCAAGGAATTTAGTCGGGGATCCGTCCTTATAAAAAAAGGAAACGACAAACAACAGATTCCCGACTATGACCTTCGGGAATGACAGCAACAACAGATCCCGGATAAAAACCTTCCGGGATGACGGCAACTACACTATAAATTCAGGATGACCTCTTATATAATAACAACAAAAAGCCCCGGCAAAAACCGGGGCAATAGAACAATACAACAATAAAACAGCCGTTAAATAATCAAACAGACATTATTTAAGTTCGGAAGTGCAGTGCGGGCAGCGGGTGGCTTCCAGCGGAATTTCCGAGCAACAGAACGGGCACTTTTTGGTGGTGGGAGCGGCGGCCGGTTCTTCCGTTTTCTTCAAATTGTCCAGTTTGTTAATCAGTTTAATAAGCAAAAAGATACAAAACGCCACGATTAAGAAACTGATGACCGCGTTTAAAAAGTTACCCACATTAAGCGTGGTCGCACCGGCGGCTTGGGCCGCGGACAAAGAAGCATACGGGGCGGGCACTTGGGCGCCGTCTTTAATCACAATAAACCAGTTGGAAAAGTCCACCTTACCCATTAAAAGCCCCAAGGGCGGCATCATCACATCGGCCACCATAGAGTTTACAATTTTGGTAAATGCACCGCCGATAATGATACCGACAGCCATATCAATCACGTTGCCGCGCATTACGAATTTTTTAAATTCGCCCAGCATATTTTTAATCATTTTTATCTCCTTATTTTATTAGTTTTGCCGCCTTAAAAAGCGGTGTAAACAAATCGTTTTCTGCGGGATATTTTATTTCCTGCGGGTCCGTTTTGTCCGCAAATTCCACAGGCGCGCCTTCCACTACGCACAAGGGCTGCCGTTCGTCGGCCTCCCCCATTGTCAGCGCACAAGCGGCCGCCAAGGAATCCGCCATATCCACCAGCGTAACATCCAATTTTTTGCCAAAGATATCGGGCTGACCGCGCAAGTCCTTTACACCCTTAAATCCGCTGTACGATACCGCCGCACCGATAATTCCCGCACGCAGGGGCAAAATCATACTGTCCGTGATAATCACGCCCAAATTTTGTACGTTCCACGCCTTTTTTAAAGCACCACGCAGTTCGGCTGCACACGCGTACAAATCGCGCGGTAAAAGCAACAGTTTTCCGTCCGCGTTGGATTCGTCAATCCCGGCGTTAGTCATAATCATACCGCTTTTTAACGTAAGCCACGCAAGCGGCGTTTTTAAGGCCGCGTCGCTCTCCTGCCGGATTAAATTTTCCTTTTGCGCGCGGCTTTCGTATGGGACCGAAAGCCCCTTCCACAAACAAACGAGTTTGGACGAAACAGTCAGCACCGTTTTGTCCAGCACCGACGGGATATGACGCACGATAAAGGCGGGCAAATCGGCGGACTCTTTAAAAACATCGGTTTGTATGGGAGTAATCTTCATTGGTCAAACGGGGCCACAAAACTGCAAAAAACTTCGTTGGCTAAAAACAGCCCCTCTAATGTTAATTTTACCTTTTTTCCCGCCCGCTCCAAAAGGCCGCTTTGGATATGCTTTTCAATATCCTTGCCAAAAAGTTGCTCCTGCAACGACGTAAGTTCTATGCCGTCCAATAGGCGCAACCCCAACATTAAATTTTCGCCCTCGTGCTCCTTGCCTTCCAGTTTTTCGCTGTACACGATAGGGCTTTTGCCCGCATTTATACGGCCAATAAAATCAGCCACATCATCGGTATTTTGGCTGCGCACGCCGCCCAAATAACTGGCGGCTCCGCTGCCTACCCCCAAGTATTCGCAGTTATGCCAATAATGCGTATTGTGCTTGGCTTCCCGCCCGGGCAAGGCAAAGTTGGAAATTTCGTAATGGTGATACCCCGCCGCCTGCAAACGCATATGTGCTTCTTCCAGCATACGGCGCATTAGCAACTGGTCGCACACAAGGCCGCGCTCAAAAAACGGAGTTCCTTCTTCTATCTGCAAACCATAAACGGACAAATGTTCCGGGTGTAAGTCCACCAATTTTTGTAACCCGTCCAAAAAACTTTGCAGACTTTGCCCCGGCACCCCGGCAATTAAATCCACATTAATATTGGTAAAGCCCGCTTGGCGTGCCGCCGCGTAGGCGGATAAAAAGGTTTGTACGTTATGCACACGGCCCAAGGTTTTCAGTTCCGCATCGTTAAAACTTTGAAGCCCCATACTGATACGGTTAAAGCCCGCGCGCTTTAAAACCGCCAGCTTTTCGGCGGTTAAACTTTCCGGGTTGGCCTCTATGGTGCTTTCTTCAAAATGGGAAACCGGGCCAAAGTGGCGGTCAATCAGGGCACACAACTCTTCCAACTGACCGGCACTCAGAAAACTGGGCGTTCCCCCACCGACATACAGCGTGCTAAACTCCCGTTTAGGGGCCGAGGCGGCGGATTTATCAAGCGCTTGTAAATAGGCTGAAATTAAATTTTCCCGCCCTGCAAAGGAAGCAAAATCGCAATAGTTGCACTTTTGCTTGCAGAACGGGATATGGAAATAAAGGCCGGTAGTCATTATTTTTTATTTTCTGCTTCGTGGTTTAAAAAGGCAAAAATAAACGGGTCCAAATCGCCGTCCATTACGGCGTTGATTTGGGAAGTTTCGTACCCGCTGCGCAAGTCCTTCACCAACTGGTACGGCATAAACACATACGAGCGGATTTGGTGGCCCCAGGCAATTTCGCCCTTTTGGCCGTAGCGTTTTTCGGCCTCGCCGCGCTTTTTATCCATTTCCATTTCGTACAGTTTGGCTTTGAGCATCTTCATAGCCGTTTGGCGGTTTTGCAACTGGCTGCGCTCAATGCGGCAAGACACCACAATCCCCGTGGGAATATGCAACAGGCGCACCGCGGATTCCACCTTGTTTACGTTTTGTCCGCCGTGGCCGCCCGCGCGCGAGGTTTCCAACTGGATATCCTTTTCCGGGATTTCAATATTGATATCCTCGTCAATATCCGGCAGTACGTCGCACGAAGCAAAGGATGTATGGCGGCGGGCGTTGGCGTCAAAGGGCGACACGCGCACCAAGCGGTGCACGCCGTTTTCCCCTTTTAAGTAGCCATAGGCGAAGGGGCCTTCCACCATTGCGGAAAGCGTTTTGATACCTGCTTCGTCTCCGGGTTGTGCGTCCAATACGGAAAATTTAAAGCCGTGCTGTTCGGCCCAGCGCGTGTACATACGCACCAGCATTTGTGCCCAGTCGCAAGATTCAGTGCCACCCGCCCCGGCGTGAATAGTCAAAATGGCGTTTAGTTTGTCGTTCGGGTCCGACAGGCGGATTTCGCCCTCTTTTTTAGCCACTTGTTTTTCGGTTTCCTGCAACGAAGCGGCCAAGGCGGCCAATTCGTTTTGGTCCTGCATTTCCTTGCACAGGTCAAACCAAGCGCGGTCGTCCTCCATTTTTTTATGGAGCGCGTAAAAGGTATCAATAGATGTTTTTAATAAATCAATTTGGCGGCTGACGTCCTTGGCCTTTTTGGTGTCGTTCCAAAAGGCGGGGTCCGCCGACTGCGCCTGCAAGGCGGCCAATTCCTGTTTTTTGCCGGAAATGTCGTCTATGGATTCAATCTTGGCCACGCGGGCGGCTAAATCGGAAATTGTCTGCTCTACATCTTTAAATTCAATATTATTCATAAGCAAAAACCATTGTGGAAACCAGCAGCGTAAAAAAGACCGCCGCGCACAGCCAAGCGAACCAATCGCCAAACTGCGTATAAAAGTTTTGTCTGTCCCCTACCGCAAGCGGTACGGAAGCGGTTAAAATCTCCTGCGTAAACAGGCCGGACTGCTTTTCAATACGGCCAAACGGGTCAATATACGCCGAAAACCCCGTGTTGGCGGCGCGGAGTACGGGGCGACCCGTTTCCACCGCGCGCAATACGTTTACGGCCAAATGCTGGTACGGCGCGGCTGTTTTAAAGAACCAGGCATCGTTAGTAATATTTACAAAAAATTTAGCCCCTTGGCGGTTTTGTGCAAGCCACAACTGCGGGAAAATACTTTCGTAGCAAATCGTTTCGCCCACCGCCACGCCGGACACATCCAGCGGTTTCTGCCCGCGCGGGCCAGGGGTAAAGGCGCCCAGTTCGCCCAGCACTTCTACATTTTTAAAGGCCGAGCGGACGAAATTTTCCAGCGGGATATATTCCCCAAACGGCACAAGTTTAATTTTGCGGTAATTCTGCCAAGCCCCCTCATTGGGCGGGAGCAAATAGGCCCCTACATATTGGTTGGTTTCGTCCTCCACATTGGAGCCGATAAACTGGTACGCGCCGGAGCGGGCGGCAATATCTTCAAACAGATTGGTATATTTTTCCTCGGTCAACGCACCCGGCACGGCGCTTTCGGGCCAGACGGCCAACATCAAATTTTTGCCCTCTAATTGGGCCCCCAACTGTTCCAAGGTATCGGTAATTTCAGCCTCATATTCGGGGCTCCATTTTTTATATTGGTCTATATTGGGCTGGATAAGTGCGGTATTTAAACTTAAAAGCGGCTGGCGCATTTCGCCAAGCGGTTTAGCGGGCAAAACCTTGTGGCCGTAGCCATACACACCCACAAAAACAAGCGCGGCCAAAACCATATGCCATACGCCTTTTTTTACGCCGTTTTCGGCAAACGCCCAACCGATAGAAGCCCCCACAAAAGCAATTACAAAACTAACGCCATATACCCCCGTAAAAGAGGCGATTTGCAGCATTTCGGGCGCGTTCCATTGGGTGTAGCCCAACATAATCCACGGGAAGCCCAAAAAGTAAAAAGCAACCGTTTGGTGCACCCACTCTAAGGCCACCACCCCACACGCAACGAGCACCGGGAAAAATCCTCCCGCACGTTTTAAAAAGTAGCACGAACCACCCAATATAGCAAACTGTACGGCCAACAGTCCGCTTAACCCCAGCCAAGCGGCCACAGAAAGCCCCTGTGAAAGCCCACCGCCGTGCAAGCAAGTGTAATAAATCCAATATAAAATCCCCGCGTTAAACAGCAGGGCCGTCAGCCAGCCATAAAAAAAAGAGGACCAAAATCCTTTGATTTTAGCCACTCCCCAAATAAACGGCGCCAACGCAAACCAAGCCAAAAAATGCTGGGATTTGTTGGGATAACTTTGGTACATCAGCCAAGCCGTGCCCAACATACAAGCCAGCAAAAAAATAATCCGCGCCGCACCAAAAAGTACGGTTTTGACACGCACCCAGGCGGAAGATTTCTCCGCCTGGGCGTCTTGTTGTGAAATAGTTTCCCTAAACTCCCGCATATGCCTTAAAACCGTATCTTACACACATTTTCCACGCATACGGCTTGTGCGTTCGGGCTGCACTCCCGCACCGTAGAAGGCGCGCCGTCCGGGCAGGCCTTGGCTACGAGGTTAGACTGCATTTTGTTAAAGTCCAGCGTAAATTCGGCATTAATGGCCGTTACGCCCGAAGGCCCCACCAAGCAGCCGCAAGGGTCTTTATCTACGATAATGCAATCCTCATCGGCTTGGCAGCGGTACATCCGGCGCACTTGCGCCTTAGCCGCGGCCGCGGCGGCTTCTTTATGTTGTTCCTCGGCCTTGGCGTCCATTTCCTGCGAGTTAAGCGCAGGGACGCTTACCTCTATGGGGGCATCCTTGCTGTATAACAGCGGCAAGAGGGCAATTACGCCCACGGCACAGCACAGTAAAAGCATTTCTTTTATCTTATATTTCATAAATTGGCTCCGCAGCATTTTTTGTATTTTTTACCGCTGCCGCACGGGCACGGGTCGTTGCGCCCGATATGCTTGGGCGTTTGCTCCGTTTGGCTGGCGGCGTTGTTGGCCTGCGCTTGCTGGGCCGGGGTGCGGCGGGGAGGCAGTTGCAAGCGGAAGATGTAACTGACCATTAAGTCGCGCACGCGGTTAAGCATAGAGGAATACAACTTATAGGATTCCTTTTGATACTCAATCAACGGGTCCTTTTGGGCGTATCCGCGCAGGCTTACGCTGTTTTGCAACTGGTCCAGTTCGTACAAATTCTGCTTCCAAGCGTTATCAATAATTTGCAGTAAAAGCATCCGCTCAATTTCCGCAAAGTTGATGCCTTGCTCGGCAAAGTAAAGCACACGGGCGTGGTACAAATCCTTTACCTGCGCCATAATTTCATCCACCAACTGGTCGTGCGATTTGCGGCCGACGTTTTCCGCGGTAAAGTGAAAATCGCCAGGGAAGAAATTGCGCAAGTTGACGTTTAACGCTTCAAAATCACAGCGCTGCGGGTGAGAATAATTGTAATACTGTTCTACCAATTCATCCACGATTTCTTCCATCATTTGCATCGTTTTATCGGTCATATCCGCGCCGTCCAAAATGGCGTTTCTTAATCCGTAAATAGCGGTGCGCTGTTGGTTCATTACTTTATCATAATCCAGCAACTGCTTGCGGATATCAAAGTTGCGGCCTTCCACCATACGCTGGGCGCCTTCAATTTGGCGCGTCATCAGGCGCGATTCAATGGCTTCGCCCTCCTTCATACCCATCGTGCTGAGTACGGAAGCGATTTTGGTGGTATTGGCGAACAAGCGCATTAATTCGTCATCCAACGAAATGTAAAAGCGGGAGCAGCCCGGATCGCCTTGGCGGGCACAGCGTCCGCGCAACTGGTTATCAATACGGCGGGACTCGTGGCGTTCACTGCCGATAACGTGCAAACCGCCCAACGCCACCACTTCGTCCTGTTCCTGCTTATTGGCCGGGTTGCCGCCCAGTACAATATCCGTACCGCGGCCGGCCATATTGGTAGCAATCGTTACGGCTCCTTTGCGGCCTGCCTGGCTGATGATTTGGGCTTCCATTTCGTGGTATTTGGCGTTTAACACTTGGTGCGGAATACCCTTGGCGCGGAGCATATGGCTCAATTTTTCGGACTTTTCAATAGAGCGCGTACCCACCAGCACCGGGGCACCCTTCTTCCACAAATCTTCCACCTCGTCCACAATAGCGTTAAATTTTTCGCGTTCCGTCAAATACACAAGGTCCGGGTAGTCAATGCGTTTAGAGGGGCGGTTGGGGCGGATTTCCACCACGTCTAATTTGTAAATCTGCCAGAACTCGTTGGCCTCGGTCATAGCCGTACCCGTCATACCGGAGAGTTTTTTGTAAAGTTTAAAGAAATTCTGGAAGGTAATGGTAGCCAAGGTCTGGTTTTCTTCTTTAATTTGCAATCCTTCTTTGGCTTCCACCGCTTGGTGCAAACCGTCGCTCCAACGGCGGCCCGGCATTAAGCGTCCCGTAAATTCGTCCACGATAATGACTTCGCCGTCCTTTACCACATAGTCCACGTCGCGCTCGTACAAGTGGTGCGCGCGCAGGGCTTGGTTAATGTGGTGGACCCACTCGGATTCCACATCGTTATACAGGTTGGGCACATTTAAGAACTTTTCCGCCTTGGCAATACCCGTATTGGTCAAGGTGGCGGTGTGGGCCTTTTCGTCAATAATGGCGTCCACACCCTCATCCAAGTTAATGCCCTCGTATTTGGCTTTTACTTCGTCCTTTTCCGTAATCATACGAACCTTTAAAGACGGAATTAAGCGGTTTACAATGTAATATTTATCGGTGCTTTGTTCAGACGGGCCGGAAATAATAAGCGGGGTGCGGGCCTCGTCAATTAAAATGGAGTCCACCTCGTCCACGATACAATAGTTGAGCGGACGCAAAACGCGGTCTTCGCGGTTAATCACCATATTGTCGCGCAGGTAGTCAAAGCCCAGTTCGTTATTGGTTACATAGGTAATGTCCTTGGCGTACATTTCGCGGCGGTCGGCATTGTCCATATCGTGGCTGATGTAGCCCACGGTAAGGCCCAAAAATTCGTGAATAGGGCCCATCCATTGGCGGTCGCGGCGGGCCAAATAATCGTTTACCGTTACAACGTGCACCCCTTTGCCGGTAAGCGCGTTTAAGTAAGAGGGCAACACGGCCACCAGGGTTTTACCTTCCCCGGTGCCCATTTCGGCAATTTTTCCTTGGTGCAGAACGATACCGCCCAGCATTTGTACATCGTACGGGCGCAAGCCGATGACTCTTTGCGCGGCCAAGCGGACCACGGCAAAGGCTTCGGGCAGTAATTGGTCCAAGGTTTCGCCCTTGGCCAAACGGTCTTTAAATTCTTGGGTTTTGGCCTTTAACTGGTCATCCGTTAAATGTTCAAATTCAGCGGTGAATTTGTTGGCGTCATCTACATAATGTTGGATTTTTTTAAGGTCGCGTTCGCTTTTGGTTCCAAAAATTTTATCAATTAAAGTTCTAATCATATAACAAAGTTCCTTTTAAATTAAAATAGTACGGCAAGGCATAGCCCCATACGACGGGCCAAAAGAAACCTGTTATTTGGCGACCGGCTTTTTGTGGTTGGTTTTTACTTGCAGATTGGGCGTTTGCTCCGTTTGCAAAGCGGCGTCTTTCTCGGACGAAGCGGCCAAGGCAGACAATCTGGTTTGCACGCGGGTTTGCACCTGCTGCCCAAACACTTGGGCGGCGGTGGAAATCTGGGAGCCCGGGTCCTTTTTCAGGGCTTTGAGTTCAGCCTTTACGGCTTTGATCTTGGCCTTTAAGGCGTTGCTTTGGGCCGTGCGGTCCCCAGAAGAGAGGGTTTTGTCCTTTTTAACTTGCGCCAACTGCTTTTTATATTCTTTAATCTGTTCCTCGCGCAAGTTGACCGTAACCGCCCAGACCCGGCCCAATACATCGGCCACTTGGCGGTTAAAGTATTTATCCGTAGCGGACGCGTCCACCCCGTTTACGGCAGAGAGGAATAAAGCCTCCTCATACTGTTCGGAAAGCGTATGCAGGCGGATAGAATTATCAAAATTGCGCGCCACGGAGATTAATTCAAAGCGGGCATCTTCCGTATCGGGCGCTTGGTAAGAAGCGGCCAAATCCTCCAAGATAGCGTTATAATCGGCGTTCTTTTTGGCATTTTCCAATACGGCAGGGTTGTATTGGGCAAAAATGTCCAATACTTTTTCGCGGTTATAGGTGCTGGCGTCCGGCTGCGCATACAGCGCAGACGACATAGCAAGCGTGGCTAAAAGAAATAAACTGCGTCTCATTTTTCCCCCAAAATCGGTGTTACTTGTATTTTGCTATATATAGGGCGTATAGTCAAGCCCTTTTCCGCCGGGAAACATAAAATAAACCCGGAGCGTTTTGCGGCCCCGGGTTTATGTAAATTCGTCAGGTTAGCGGGCAGCCGTACGGAAGAAATTTCCCTTTACGTTGCGGGCCAACTGCACGCGGCCCAAGGTTTTATCCGCCGCAACGGTTACATTTTTGGCATTAGGCTTAATCGTGCCGTCCACTGCACCGAAGATATCCCCTTGTTTCACCACGCCTAACTGGCCGTGGTTGTTGATTTGGACTTCCAACTTTAAATTACCGTCCAAATTAGCGGCTAATAAATCTTCTTCCCCCATCGTAAAAGCAAGCGGGAACTTCGGGTTTACCACGCGCTTAATCGCCACGGGCACATCGGCCTCGTTTTTAACGATAATCGCGCAGGAATTGTTGTCCGCCTGCGCCATAGAGGCCAAGCGCTCCGGCACGGTAACCGTACCCGAGATGTTAAAACGCCCTTCGCTGACGGTGCGCGCCAAGCAGAAAGCACATACCACTAAACTGGCGGCCGCAGCCGTAATAAAAATCTTTTTCATACTTATATTTTACCCTTTACTTTGCCTTTTGGCAAGGGGGCTTTTACTCTTTCCGCCGGATAAAAAAGGCCCTACAAAAAGGGCCTTTTTTATATTCCGGGCAAATTTAACTTATTGTTTAAAGAAACCCCACAGGTTGGCGTTATATACCCAGCCTTTGCAAACGCCGTCTTTGGCGTTTTCGGGTTCGTCGGACACTTGAATCCATTTGCCTTTTTTGGCCAAGTATTTAAACGGATAGCCCTTGGCTACGGTGCAAACGATATCGGCCGAGGCAGAGGCGTCTTTGCGGACATTTAAATCCACTTTGGCGGACATACCGCCCTTGGGGCTTAACAAGTCGGCCTTAATCCAGCCGCTGTAACCTTCAAAGTCCTTAATAAGAACCCAACTTTTATCTTCGTTGGTTTTTACCATAATGACAGGAGTGTATCTCCACGCGTGCCATTTCAAAGCGCATTTCGTACCCGCGCAAGTGCGGATATTGGCTCTTTTAGCGTTGATGCTGGCGTATTTTTGGGCGAAGACAGGAGCGCTCACAAAAAGTACGAGCATTGCCAAAGCAATAATTTTTTTCATATATCTTCTTTCTCCTATAAAAGGCGAACTAAAAAATCTCTACACAAAAAGTATAGCAATACTCCCCGAAACTTTGCAAGTTTTTTCTTACCGGGCCTGCCCCCAAAAAAGATATAATAAAGAAGATAAATAAACCTTTGGAGAAGATTATGAAAGAACAAGTCCAACAAGTAATTGAAGACATCCGCCCCATTTTGCAGGCTGACGGCGGCGACATCCAACTCATCAGCGTAGATGAAAAAACGGGTATCGTTACCATAGGTTTGCACGGCCGCTGCGGCTGCTGCCCGCACGCGCAAATGACCTTGCAGGCCGTAGTGGAACGCAAGATTAAAGAACTCGTCCCCGGCGTAACCGCGGTGGAACGCGTTTAATGCCGAAGATAGACTTACACACGCACTCCGATTTTTCGGACGGAACCTGTACCCCGGAAGAAGTGGTTCACGCCGCTTTGAAAGCCGGGGCTTCCGTTTATGCCCTGACCGACCACGATACAACGGACGGCGTGCTCCGCGCCAAAAAAGTGTGCGAAGAACACCGTATCCTCTTTACACCCGGGGTGGAAATCAGCACCCGGGAACACGACCACCTGCACTTTACCGGCTACAACATTGATTTGGAAAATGCAGAGTTCCAAGCCTTTTTGGCCCAAAACCGCCAAAACCGCCGCGAACGTATCCGCAAAATTATCCAACAATTAATTGCCGCCGGGGTGGACATTACGGAAGAGGAAGTTTTTTCCCGTGCGCCCAATACCGTTTCCCGCGCACACGTTGCCGATGCGCTCAAAGCCAAGGGCATTGTGCCCAGCCGCCAAGAGGGCTTCCGCCGCTATTTGGTGCCCGGCCAGCCCGGCTATGTGCCGTCTGCCGGGGTAACCGCCATTGAGGCTATCCAGCACATCAAGCGCGCAGGCGGGATGCCTGTGATTGCGCATCCCGGTATTGTGTCGGAACATTGGAATTTCCCGGCTTGGACCGAGGCCGGCCTAGAAGGCGTGGAGGTGTTTTACCCCGCTCATACCTTTACAATGAAGCAAGACCTGCTGGCCATTACCCGCAAATACGGCCTTTTGGCTACGGCGGGGTCCGATTACCACGGTCCGCGCGCGGGACGCATTACCACCCCCGGTATGCAAATTCCGCAGCCGCACTACGACAAACTGCTCCGCAGATTATTTAACCGTTAAATTATTATGCATTTACTCCCTAAATTGGTTACGCTTTGGCGCAACCGCCCCGAAGAATTTACCCCCCGGCGTATGTTAAAAGACGTTACGTCCGGGCTGGTGGTGGCCTGTGTGGCCCTGCCGCTTTCTATCGCCCTGGCCATAGCCTCCGGCGTTACGCCTGAAAAGGGCCTTTTAACCGCTATTGTAGCCGGGTTTTTGATTTCCCTCTTGGGCGGCTCCCGCGTACAAATTGGCGGGCCGACGGGCGCGTTTGTCGTCATTGTCTATGGCATTATCCAAGAGTTCGGTCTCTCCGGCCTTTTAACCGCTACCTTAATGGCGGGTATATTTTTGATGTTAATGGGACTTTTTAAGTTTGGCGCGTTCATCAAATTTATCCCCTATCCCGTAACTACCGGGTTTACCAGCGGTATTGCTGTGGTGCTTTTTTCCACGCAGATTAACGACTTTTTGGGCCTCAATTTAACCAATATTCCGAGCGACTTTTTTGCTAAGTGGAATATGTACTTTCACCATTTATCTGCCACGAACTGGGAGACATTGGCCGTCGGTTTATTAACCTTGGGCATTATTATTTTTTGGCCTAAAAAATGGAAAGCGCTTCCCGGTTCCTTGGTGGCGCTTATCATTACAACCTTGGTTGTTAAATTTGCGCATTTGGACGTAGCCACTATTACTTCTACTTTCGGCTCGGTGGACAGCACCTTGGTTTGGCCCCATATGCCGGGCGAAATTACGCTGGCAACCATTAAAAAACTGTTGCCCGCCTCGCTAACGATTGCCTTTTTGGCAGGAATTGAAAGTTTACTTTCCGCCGTAGTAGCGGACGGGATGATTGGCAAAAAGCACCGCTCCAATATGGAATTGGTTGCCACGGGCGTAGCCAATGTGGCGGCGGCCCTATTTGGTGGGTTACCTGCCACGGGCGCGATTGCCCGCACGGCTACCAACATTGAAAACGGCGGACGTACCCCCATTGCCGGTATGGCGCACGCTATTTTCCTTTTGATTATGATGTTGTGCTTAATGCAATATATTGGCTTAATCCCGATGACCTCGTTAGCCGCTATTTTGTTTATGGTGGCCTACCGTATGAGCGGTTGGCGGGCCTTCCGCGCTTTATTTAAGGCTCCGGCGGGGGATATTGCCGTACTGCTCGCCACTTTCGGACTAACCGTAGCGGCGGACTTGGTAGTGGCCATTGAGTTCGGCCTTGTATTGGCGGCGGTGCTCTTTATGAAGCGTATGAGCGACGTCTATCAAATTAAGAATATGGACGATGATATTTTTGACGAGGTACGCCAAAAGGACGACATTGACACCAAAATTATTACGCACAACGTCAGCGTGTACGAAATCAACGGACCGTTCTTCTTTGGTGCCGCCAACGTATTTGTGGATTCCTTGGAAAACCACAAGGAGTGCAAGGTACTCATTCTGCGTATGCGCAGTGTGCCTGCTATTGATGCGACGGGTTTTCACGCGCTGGAAAGCATTTTTAACAGTTGTCAAAAAGACGGCGTGCAACTCATCCTGTCGCACGTTCAAAAGCCCGTATTAAAGACTTTGGAAAAGTACGGCTTTATCAAACGCTTGGGCGAAGACCATATTTGCAAAAATATTGATATTTCCCTAATGCGTGCCGAGTCCATTGTCAGCGGGCGCCAGCACTTCCTAGAATAACGCTGCGCGCCGCGTCCTGCGGACGGCGGATTTTCCGCGCGCTATTGATTGTTTGAGCGGCACGATGTTTGCGGTGTCGCTCTTTTATTTGGTCCTGCGCGCGGACGGCACCTTGCAGGCGGCAGATTATCCGCACACTACTGATTAATTGAGCAATACTGTTTTTGCTGTGTCGCTCTTTTATAGTATGAACTAAAAAGCCCCGGGTTTTTCATTGCCCGGGGCGTCGTTCTAAAATTACTTTATTAGTTGGCAGGAGCCGCGTTGTCTAATCCCGTGGGAGTAGCGCCTTTATCGCCGCGTTTAAATACGCCTTTGACCTTCTTCCACAAGCGACCCGCTTCATACTTCATCCCTTTTACGAGAGAAGAGTTGCGCATCATACCGGGCGTTAAGAGCAAACTGGCGCCCAACATCGTGCCCGCATACAGCAAGTCCATCGGCACGCCAACGCCACCCATAGAGGCGAAATAACCCGCCGGGATAGCACCCAAACCACCAATCGCCATCGTCAACGCCAAGATAGAGGACAGTTCGCGGTTCTGTTTAGGATAGCGGTTCATAATGTAGTCATACATTTGGGTAAAGAAGTTACCCACACCCAAACTGGCTACGGCCGCACCCGCAATCGTTTGCGTTACGCTATCACCCGCCGTTGCCATTATACCCGTACCCAAGGCAGACAGGCCCGAGCAGAGGATGTACATCGTATCGGGGCTAATGCGGCGGCTAACGACGTTACCGCCCAAGCGGCCCACGATAAACGGCAAGTAGAGCGAGCAGGCAATCAAGAAGTTCGCAAATTCGCCTTGGCTGATGAGCGACTTCATAGAAGTAGCGAACGAACTGGAAATGACGAACTCGTGAATCGTAGCCAACGTCATAGCCGAGGCCAACGCCGCCACACCCGGAGCCTTTAACATTTTGCCCATATTCCCAATCGTGTTTTCCTGCACGGCCACAGAGTGTTTAACCTTGTGGACCAAGGAGTTCATACGGTCAGCCGGGATATTGTATTGCTCAGATAATTGCTTTTCAAGTCCGGCAAACAGTTCTTTTTTGGCGCCTTTGTACAAATCGCCCGATTTCTTGGAGGAATCCATTTTCACATTGGCGAATACCCACGCATCCAACGAATCCTTAAATCCGCGGGCCACATCGTCAATCATTAAGGAAGATACTTCGCCTTTGGCTTCACCCAATACTTTGGCACCCGCATCCAGCGTGCCCTGCAACATTTTTTGGCTCTGTTCCAAGTTCTTGGCGGAATACGCATCGCGCAGTTTGGCGCGCCATACCTTCCACGCTACCCAACCGCTGTATCCGGCGTAAATCGGGAAACTGATAGAATAGTCCAGGCCCAAATCCACCCCGGTAGCCAATTGGATACCGTGATTAATCAAGTACGGCGAAGCCAAGAAGGCCAAGGTACCAACGTTCTTGTACACGAAACTTAAATTGTACAAAACGATATCCTTCAAACTGACTTCGGACTTTTTGGTAAAAAATTCTTTTACGCGTTCGCCCATTTTCGCAAAGCCCTGTTTTTCGGCAACGGTCATTTCCGTTTCGGCCGTTTTTAAGGCATCTTTGGCCGCGTTTAAAATTACTTCACCGCGGTTGGCGCGGATGAGCAGGTTGGAAACCAACTGCTTCAAAATGCTGGAACCGCTCATTAAGAACAAGGCGGTGATGAACAGCCCTTTCTGCACCGGGCTTAACGCCATCCCTTCCACAAAGCCGTAGAAGCCGCCCGCAGTAGCCAAAGCCCCCGCCGCGGTGGACATCGCCAAGGACAGCACCATCAAATTCTTTTCGCCGTATTTTTTCAGCACCGGCGTCAACAAGGAAGCCAACCCCGGCAACACATAGTTGATACCAAACATCATACCGTTGGCGGCGCTCACGTCCATATCCAGCGCACCGTTTACCACCGGGCCCATCGTTTTACCCAAACTGACGTTCGTCAAAGAAGCGTCGCGCACGATTAAATCCGCGCGGTTTTGGGTGGGGTGGACAGAAACATTAAATTTGGTCGGGCTTTGGCGCAAAATCTGTACAAACTTGCCGATTTGGTTCTTGGGCAAGCGGACATAAAAGCGGGAAAGATTATGGATTTTCCCGTCCGTTCCCTGCAAGGCCAAGTTGCCTTCCGGCAACAAGACCACCTTTTCGCCGTGGGCTACGCTCTTTTCCGGCAATGTTACTTCCAAGGGTAAAAGAGCACCCGTGGCGGCATCGGTTACTTGCTGGGTAGTGGCTTGATACACCACATCCGGGCGGGTTTCCAGTTTCAAACTAAATTTGGTCATCCCAGCGGCGCGTACCAAATCCACCAAGGAGCCCACCTGGTCCGCCTGCAAGCGCATATAGAAGTGCGCCATACGCAAGGGCGGCTGGGTTTGGTTGCGCAGTTCAGCCACATAGCCGTGTTTAAAATTGGGGGTCAAGGCAAACGCCACGCGGTTATAACCCTTCACGCGGAAACGGTTGCTGATTTCCAAATTAACGGGCAAAATGCGTTCAATGCCTTTTTCGTCCACGCGAGTTAATTTAAAACCTTTTTCCGACACCGGCACCGGGCCTTCTTCGCCCGCGCCCATCAATTCATCAGCAGAAGCCGGGGCTTCGGGAGAGCGGAGATTGGAATAAACTTCGCTAATTTGCGTAGCATCGTGCAAGCCGGGTTCGTGGTAAATGGGTTCCGGGGCTTTTTTATTAAAACGGTTTTTAATCCAAGCGGCACCTTTTTTAAAGAGTTTTCCAATAGCAAATACGGGCACGCCGCTGTACAAAATACCGGAATTATTGTTTTCATCGGAGCGGCCCAAAAACTCTACCGAGCCCTTGGATTCGGTAACAGCAGGGGTTGTTTCAGTTACAACTTCGCCTTCGGTCGGCACAGCGGTAGGAGATAAGACCAAATCGCTTCCCACCAACTGAACCTTCGGCATTTCCACCTGGCGGGCAGCCGGAGCGGCGGCTGGCGCTTTCACAGCCACCGGGGCAGCCGCAGGAGCGGAAGCACCCAATTCCAACCAATCCTGGGTGGCCTTACGGGAAATATCAGCATTTAAAACGTTTTGAGGGCAGCCCAGTTTTAAAAAACGGGCCATATCGGAGGACGCGGGCGCGGCCTCACCGGCTACGGCGTTAATTTGAACGGGCAAGCCTTTTTCTTGCACCACGGCGGACAAATCCTGCCAGAACGGACCTTTGGCCCCCGTAAGGGTGGCCAGTTCCTGCAACTGGTCATAAGCGCCTTGACGCAACAAACCGCGGGCAGCAATTACTTCCGCGGTTTTTTCAAAGGGAGAGTTGACGGCTTTCTTATAAAAATTAATCAAGGCCGGGGCGTCGGCTTTCGTACCGACCAAACCCAAGGCCGCCGCATCGGACAAAGCGTGATTGCAGTCCAGCACGTCCTTATAACTAGCGTGGCTTTTGTTGGAAGCAATTAATAAGGCGGAGCGTTCGTCTCCTTTGGGGAGTTTAGCAAAGGAGCCGGACAGGGCTTCCAATTCCGTGCGGTAAAACTTAACGGCTTCGGCTTGTTGGGCCAAGTTGGCGTTGCCGTGCAAGTAGAAAGTTACAAACAGGGAACGAAGCGCCGCAGCACGGGCCAACGGAGAGGTTTGGGCGAAAATCGGGCCGGGCAAGCCGTCAGTTAATTCGCCAACGGATAAGGCGTGATGAGAGGTTAAATCCGTGAGTTTAGAGGAGATTAAAGCGGACGGAACCTGCAAATAGGAGCCATTAGGCACCACCGTAACCGAGGGGAGAGTGGGAACCATTTGGCCCACGCGCTTTCCGGCGGAATATACCTGTGCGTTAGCGGGTAATTTTACTTTGGGTACAGCAACGCCCTTTTGCACAATCTTGCCGACGACTTTGCCTTGCTTGGCAATTCCCTTACCAGCCTTGACGGGCAAGGTTTGCGCCAGCGATGGGGAAACGCTGCTAAATAGAATACAGAAACTGAGTAAAAGCGACAGGGTTGTTTTCATAATAAGGTTCTCCTCTCCCTTAATTATTGTAAAAAGTCCATCAAAAAAATAGGGCCAAAAGACCTAGAAGTCCTAGGTTTTTTAGCCCTATATAAAAATAGGTCCTGCCACTTGGACAGGCATATTTCCGGGGGTACGGCTGGATGAATATGGGAAATTTTTAGGGAATTAGGGAAAGCGGACACGCCCCCCTTGTTTACTGCTAAAAATTGCAGGGGCGAGCACTGGCACGCAAGTTGTTGGTCTTTGGCGCAGTACATCAAAAACTCCTTTTATCCGTCTCCAACTATATTTTAGTAAACTTTGCCAACTTGCACAACGAAACAAAAGACCCACTTTTTATATAAGTCTTTTGTATTACGTCTATTTGTCAAACTTGCCTTTTAGGGCACTTGCCACACACGGCGGCACCAAGGCGGAAACCTTTCCACCGTAGCCTGCGGCTTCGCGCACCGCAGACGAACTTAAAAAAGCGTATTCGGGCCGCGCGGGCAAAAAGACTGTTTCGGCCCCGGGGCAAAACAACTTATTATAATAAGCGTTCGTCAGTTCGTGCTCCATATCCGCCGCACCGCGCACGCCACGCACCAAAATATGAAGATTGTTTTTTTTGAGATAATCCGCCAGCAGGCCATCGGCCTGTTCCACGCGGATGAGCGGTTCGTCCTGAAAGGTTTCCTTTAACAGGGCCACTCTTTCAGCCGCGCTAAAAAGCGGCTTTTTATTTCCGTTTGGGATAACCAGTACAACCAGCCCCCCAAACGCCCGCGCCGCCCGGCGCGCGATATCCGCGTGCCCAAGGGTAACGGGGTCAAAAGTGCCTGCATAAACGGCCGCAATAGTCATAAAGGGCTCCTTAACGCTTCTATATAGGTTCTATATTATGGTATCATAATTTTATGATAAAAAATCCGTTTAGCGATGAAATTTATTTACAGCGCACCCATCCGCACAAGCCGGACTTGCGCGATGAATACTTCCGCGACCAAACAAAAATTATCCACTCGCTGCCGTTTAGACGTTTAAAACACAAGACGCAGGTCTTCTTTGCACCGAACAACGACCACATTTGCACCCGCATTGAACACGTCTTGCACGTGGCCACCATTGCCGCCACCATTTGCCGCGGGCTTAATAAAAGTGGCAACTGGCAATTAAGCGAGGATATGGCCTACGCTATCGGCCTAGGGCACGACATAGGGCACGCCCCCTTCGGACACGAGGGCGAACGCGCTATTGACGCCTGCATTACGCCCAAACGCTTTTTACACGAAATTAACAGTTACCGCGTAGTGGAGCATTTGGCCAACTACGGGGAAGGGCTGAATTTAACCTTTGCCGTAAAGGACGGGATTATCTGCCATTGCGGCGAAGACTTTACCAACAACCAACTCCGCCCCGCCGCCGTACCGAACGATTTGGAAAAAATCACCGGGCGCGACCATATGCCTTCCACTTATGAGGGGTGTATTGTGCGCCTGTCCGACAAAATCGCCTATTTGGGGCGGGACATTGAGGACGCCGTAAAGGCAGACCTCATCACCACCAACGATATCCCCAAAGATGTACGCGAGGAAATCGGTACCTCCAACGGAGAAATTATCAACACCTTAACACTGGACTTAATTAACCACTCCAAGGACCAGGACTGTATCGGGTTTTCGGACGATAAATTCGGCCTTATTTCCCAGTTGCGCGAGTTTAACTATACCCGCATTTACCACAACGAGCAAATGCGCCAACGCAAGGAAACCATAGACAAATGTATCCGCGATTTGTTTGATTATTTCCGCACGATTTTCAAGCGCTACGGCTTTGACTACGGCGCCTACGACCAAGAGGGCAAAACCACCGCTAAAAACTTCGCCAAATATATGCGCTCTATGACAAATGTCTATAAAGAGGACCCCACGCAAATTGATACGATTATCGCCGACTATATCGCCGGGATGACTGATTCTTTTGCGTTAAGCGTAATGGAGGATGTTATTCTGCCCAACTCCATTAAGTTTTTCAGTTAAACCTTTGCCAAACGGATAGAAGAGCGCCCGGTTTTAGCCGGGCGTTTTTCATTGCATTATATAAAAAGGAACACCCCCGGTGGGGGAACCGGAGGTGCAGGGGATAAGAAATTTTTACAGGTAGGCAGCGTTTTCGTTAAAGAAAGCGACTACTTTATCCATACCCGGTACGGAAGCGTTATCGCGCGCCGCTTGGGCAATTGTACGGCCGCTGCCGTCCTTGCTCATTTCCACCACTTCGGCGGCTTCGGTCTGCGCCACATCGGCCACAATGCCACCGGCGGAAAGTTTGCTCTTAATGTTCATAATGCGCTTGTACAAATCGGTATAAGGGATTTCCGCAAAGAACATATCCGCACGTCCATAGTTAATTTGCGTTTGCACCGGGAGTTCCCCCGCTTCATTGCGCTGATTCATCAAAGAGTGCAAATGTTTTTGGTATTCGCGCGGATAGAAATAGCGGATACCATAGGCCAAGGCCAAAAAGGAATCTTTATTGCGGGCAATGTGGAAGACGTTATTGCCGTTTTTGCCCGTTTTAAGTAAGAACGCACCGTTCTTGGCAGATTTAATATAGGCGGCAATGGCTTTGGCATCCCCTTTTTGCGCCGCGGCGAAAACCGGCGTATTGCCAAAGTCGTCTTCTTTTTCCAAATCCACTACGGCTTGGCGTCTTTGCGCCGCCGCTTGTACGGCCGCTTGCAATTTTTCGTTTAACTGCGGGCGCTGTTGGGCCACGGGGGCCGCATTAACCAGTGAAACCATCAAACAAGCCGCTAAAATAAAAAGTATGTTTTTCATATATTATCCCCTTGTACATCCTTCTTATTTAAGTATCTATTTTTAAGTGAAAATTTACGAGGGCCTTTGGACCCATTTTTGGGGCTTTTTGGACCTATCTTTTTTATAGGCCCCATATTAAATGCTACGCGCACGCCTTGCAGCCCGCCACTTGTCCGTGCCCTTTTGATTTATTAGGCAACACGCTTTTTGTAATGATGCTAGCCAACGAAACGGCAACAACAGCTCCCGGATAAAAACCTTCCGGGATGACGGCAAAAAGCAATACAATAAAGCCGTACACAGCCCATTTTTTGGAAATATTAAGGGAAAAAACGAAGCAAGATATAAAAACTAAAAGCCCCGGAATAATCCGGGGCTTTTAAATGGAGCGGGCGAAGAGAATCGAACTCTCGTCTCAACCTTGGCAAGGTCGCGTTCTACCATTGAACCACGCCCGCGTAAATCTGTTTACCTTCAACACATAAATTATAACAATTTTTTTGCAATGTGTGCAACAATTATTTTTTCGTCGCCTTTTTTGAGGCGTTTCCCGTCGGAGAATTACCCCCCAGCAAAATATTTGCAATCGGTTTTAAATACGTGTTTTGCTGCACCGCTTTGCGGATATTGGGGTTGCGCTGCAATTCTTTTAAGTACGGGTTGGATGCAATAATACGCGCGGCCTCTTGCGGGCGGTCGCGGAAGTATTTAACCGCCTTGCTGATAAGCAAATAACTCATAAAGCGGCTGTTTGCCACCGCCAACACCATCGGTTCGCTGGCAAGCACCTGTTTGACGGTTTCGCTGTCAAAAAATTCCGCCATAGCATTTTGGTCCTTACTAAACGCCAAGAGCAGTTGCGGGTCCTCCAACAAAGGGGCCACATCCGGACGGGCTAAAAAGGCTTTGCACATTTTGTCGTTGGTCAGCAGATAGCGCATTAAATCCGGGTCCGAGATATTGGACGAAAAATTGGTGGTAAGCGCCCACGGGGCCGCGCCGATAATTTCGTAACTTTTAGGCGTAAACGCCTTAAAATTAAAGCGGCTGATAATCGGCAAGGTGGAACCCAAGTTGCTCACCGCCACGTTACGGTCCTGCCCTTCTTGCAGTTGCACATATGTTACGCCCGTATTGGGGTTAAATTCGGTATTTGATACGGCAAGTCCTTTCACTTGGTTGGGGTCCAAAGCCGCCGTTAAATTATCGGCCCGTTTTTGGGCGGACAAAATAATCACCAGCGTAATTAACACCAACGCCACCACACTTATACCCACACCCAACAAAAGCGTGTCCTGCGTGCGTTTTTCGGCCGTAACGGGCGCGTTGGATTGATGAGCCCCCCGCGGGTTTTGGGCCGCTTGTTTTTTTTGGTGATACTTGGCGGGATTGCGCAGTAAATCCATTAATTCTTCTTTCTTCATAACATACGGCCGTTCTGCCGGACCTCCATATCAAGTATAATTTATTATATGAAATCTTATACCCAATATCTAACGGTTTGTACGGAAAAACATTACGAAATCGTAAATATCACGCCGCAGGTGGAAGCGGCTTTGGCCGAAAGCGGCATTAAAGAAGGCTTATGCCTGGTAAACTCAATGCACATTACGTCCAGCGTGTTTATTAACGATAACGAGCGCGGTTTGCACGCAGATTTTTTGCGCTGGGCTGAAAAACTGGCCCCTTACGGAGTAGATAAATACCAGCATAACTTGACCGGGGAAGACAACGGCGACGCACACTTAAAGCGCACCTTGCTTGGCCGCGAAGTGGTTGTGGCGGTAACGGACGGACGGCTGGATTTCGGCCCGTGGGAAACTATTTTCTACGGGGAATTTGACGGACAAAGAAACAAACGGATTTTGATTAAAATTATTGGAGAGTAAAATGAAGAAGACTATTTTTTATCACGATACGGACTGCGGCAACGTGGTGTATTATGCCAACTATTTGAAATATTTTGAAGAGGCCCGCACCCTGTATATGGCGGAGAAGGGTTTTTCCGTACCCGCCCTTATTGAACGCGGCTTATACTTTGTGGTCGCCCGCCAGGAAGTGGAATACAAATATTCCGTGCGCTATGCGGACGTGATTGACGTTTCCACCAAAGTTTTGGAGGTTTCGGACATTAAAATTGTGTTTGAAAACCTGATTACCAACCAAAACGGCCGTTTGTGCACCAAGGGCAAAACCACGCTGGTTTGCGTAAACAAAAACGGGATGCCTACCCCGATGGGCGCGGACGTAAAGTCCGCAATGGCTCCCGCCGCATAAGTTTATTTTACTATCAGACAAAAAACGGAACGCCCTATATAGAGCGTTCCGTTTTTTAAATTCTGCCGCCAGTGCCAACTAAACGATTTTTTCCTCGTCCTCTTTGGCTTTGGCGATTTCTTTATCCAACCGGGCGGCCAAGCGTTTTAACACCGTTTGCGTATTTTTCTTCCACTCTTTGAGTTCGCGCAATTCGGCTTCCGTGCTTTTTAATTTTTCCAGGCCGTCCTCTAACGTGCGCACCCGCGCCTTCAAGGCGCCGTTCTCGCCCTGCAATTCCTTCTGCCGGGCGAGAACCTGCGACGTTAAAAGTTCCAGTTGTTTTAATTTTTCCTGCATATTACCGCAGTTCCGCGCCTACTTGTCCGCGCAACTGTTCCACAATGCGGTTAAACGCTTCGTCCGTTTCCTTATCCTTTAAGGTGCGTTCTTTATTGGAAAACGCCAAACTAAACGTTACGCTCTTTTTACCCGCGGGCAAATGTTCGCCTTGATACAAATCAATCAAGTGATAATTCATATCCACATCAAGCGGCGTTTTTTCAAGCGCGCTGACGATGTCCGCATAAGACACTTGTTCATCCACCACCACGGACAAATCGCGCAAGGACGGAGGAAATACAGCCACATCCTTGGCAGGTTTAAAATCCTGCGCGGAGAAAGCCTTTTCAATAAGTTTCGTAGCAAATTCAAAGCCCCACACTTCGGGCGTTTTAATGCCACAGGCCTTTAACGCCAGCGGGTGGAATTTGCCGAACACGCCAATTACTTTGCCGCCCAACATAATATCCATACAAATTTTGGGGTGCATATACACCGGGGCCTTTTTGGACGGAACCAAGGTTAAGCCTTCCACATCCGCCAGCACGGCTTGCATCAGGCCCTTTAACCAGTAAAAATCTACCGGTTTTTCCGCCCCGCCAAAGAATTTTTCCTGCTCCAAGGTGCCCGTCAATACGCCGGATACGGCATATCCTTCCACCGGGAAGCCTTTAATGGATTGGAACGTTTTGGTCGTTTCAAAAAGAGCCAAGTTGGTATTGCCAAAGCGGAAGTTGCTCTCCACATTTTTAAGTAAAGAGGGCAACAGCGTCGGGCGTAAATAATCCCACCCTTGGGCCAAGGCGTTTTTAATTTTAATGCAGAACTTGGGGTCAAAGCCAAAGGTTTTGAGTTCCTTTTCACCCAAGAAATCAATATTCTTGCACTCGCAGAAACCCGCGCCGATTAAAGCCTCGGCATATTTTTTGCCCAAATCAATGCCTTTGGGATTATCGGCAAATTGCAGGCTGGCCTTGGTTTCGCTGACGGGAATCATATCGTAACCCGCAAAGCGCGCGGCTTCTTCGGCCAGGTCCCACTTGTGGTTTAAATCACGACGGTGCGTAGGCGCCTTAAAGGTCCACTTGTCGCCGTCCGCGTGAAATTCCGCCGCCAAGCGGCCGAAAATTTCTTTTAGGCGTTCATCGCTAATCTGCGTACCCAAAATAGCGTTAATTTCCGCCGGGGTAAACGTAACCGTCGGGTTTTCGTATTTAACGGGGTAAACATCATTGATTTCGCTGGGGGTACCGCCACAAATCTGCACAAACAAATCACTCGCGCGGCGCATCGCCGTCATTGCGCCCTCAATATCCGTACCGCGTTCAAAGCGTTGGGAAGAATCGGACGAAATGGCAAACTTTTTGACCGTTTTATTAATGGTCGGCGGATTAAAATAAGCGGCTTCAATAAAAATGTCTTTGGTGTCTTCTTTAATGCCGCTGTCTAACCCGCCCATAATACCCGCCAAGGCCGTGGCCTTCTTGGTATCGGCAATCATCAGGCAGTTAGCGTTTAACGTCAGTTCACGCCCGCCCAAAACGGTAAATTTTTCCCCTTCTTCCGCGTTGCGGACGATAACCGTATCGCCCTCTACTTCGCGCAAATCAAACGCGTGGAGAGGGTTGCCCAGTTCAAACATTACGTAGTTGGTTACGTCCACCAAGGCATTTTTGGGGTTGAGGCCCATTGCGGCCAAGCGGGTTTTAAGCCACTCGGGGGATTCGGCATTTTTGACCCCGCGGATAATGCGCCCGATATAGCGCGGGCAGGCTTCGGCGTTTTTAATTTCTACGTTAAGAGCCTTCCCCTCGCCGGGCAAATCCTTAATGGCGGGCATTTTGACGGGCTTATTAAGCAAGGCCGCCAGTTCACGCGCCACACCCAAGTGGGAAAGCAAATCGGGGCGGTTAGAGGTAATTTCCAAATCAAACAAGGAGTCCGCCTTGCCATAAAGAGTGGAAACATCCGTACCCAGGTCCAAATTTTCATCCAACACCAAAATACCGTGCGCGCGGGTATGGGTTAAACCCAACTCGTCAGACGAGCAAATCATCCCCTCGGACGGCACTCCGCGCAAAACCACGGGATTCATAATCATTTTGCCCACGCGGGCACCCAAGAGAGCCAGCGGCACCTTTTGGCCAACGGCCACGTTCGGCGCGCCGCACACCACGCGCTGGGTTTTGCCACCGCCTAAATCCAAGGTTACCAAGTGCAAATGGTCGGAATTGGGGTGGTCTTCAATTTTGATGATTTGCGCCACGCGCACGCCCTCAAAATCCGCGCCTGTTTTTTCCACGGAGGCTACTTCTATACCGAGGTCGGTCAATTTTTTTACCAACTCCTCGGGAGTTAAATCAATATCAATAAAATCTTTGAGCCAAGAATACAAAATTTTCATAATCCGTCCTTAAAATTGTTTGAGTACGCGCAAGTCGTTTTCGTAAAACGTGCGGATATCTTTAATGTTGAGCATCATCATCGCCAAGCGTTCCACGCCCATACCAAAGGCGTACCCGCTAAACTGCTCGGGGTCAATGCCGCAATTTCTAAGCACATTGGGGTGCACAACACCCGCGCCCAACATTTCAATCCAGCCGCTGCCCTTGCATACGTTGCACCCTTTACCTTGGCAAAAGACGCATTTCACGTCCACTTCTACGCTGGGTTCCGTAAACGGAAAGAACGACGGGCGGAAGCGGATTTCGGCCTTGTTGCCAAAGAGCCCTTTCATAAAGGCGGTTAAGTCGCTTTTGAGGCTGGCCATACTGACGTTTTTATCCACATACAAGCCTTCAATTTGGTGGAATACGGGGCTGTGCGTAGCGTCCAAACTGTCGTTTCTAAATACGCGGCCCGGGGCCATAATGCGAAGCGGCGGTTTATGTTTTTCCATATAGCGGCTTTGCACGTTAGAGGTGTGCGTGCGCAGTACGAGCGGCATTTTGCCGTCCACAAAAAAGGTATCCTGTGCGTCGCGCGCCGGGTGGTGCAGAGGGATGTTAAGCAAATCAAAGTTATGCTTTTCGTCCTCCACCCACGGGCCTTCGGCCCACTCAAAACCCAAGCGGGAAAGAATCGTCGTCATACGGTCCTGCGCCACGGAAAGCGGGTGGCGGTGGCCTTTGGCCACAGGGTAGCCGGGGAGAGTCAAATCCAAGTTTACTTTATTTAATTCGTCGTTAATTTGTTTAGCGGCAAAAAATTCGGTTTTTTCGTCCAGCGCGGCGGAGAGGGCGGCCTTTAAGGCGTTGCCCAAGGGGCCGGCTTGTTTCTTTTCTTCAATGGAAAAATCTTTTAAACCTTTTAAAAGTTCCGTTAATGCGCCTTTGCGCCCGAGGGCCGCTACGCGCAGTTCTTCCACGGCGGCTAAATCGGCCGCTTGGGTGATTTTTGTTTTGTAGTCCTGCTCAATAGCGGAGCAGGCTTGTTGAAATTCGGTGATAGTCATATATCTTATTATAGTATTTTAGGTGGCTGTATAGGGAAAATAAAGCGGCATTTTAAAAAGGAGTTTCCCTCTTTCGCCATTTACATAAGGTATTATTTCCTTTTGTGCCGTTCCAGTTGCCCTTGCCTTGTTTATAAAAGGCGGTTTTGGCGGAGGAGCATTTTTATTTGTTTGAGCCGCAGGCGAGTTGTAAAAATGCCCGGCAAAACCTGCATTTTATAAGGCGTTGGGCAACGAGTCTTTTTGGTTCTTTTTCTGCTCCCAGAAAAAGAAGAAGAAAAACTTTGCTTCTTTTTGCAAAAAAAAGAAGGAAAAAAGTAAAATAACCTTATATGGCCAAAGAGATTGTTCAAGTAGAAATCAAGCGTATCCCGCTGGATATAGAAACCACCGAACTCGGCGCCGTGGAACTGACGGACCTAGCCGCAACGGTGGAAAAATATATGCAGAGTTTGGACGAAATAGATACGCTCAAACAAGCCCTTATGACCGCACTTCACTTTGCGGCCGTGGCGTATTTGCAACGCCAAAACGACGGCGGGAAACGCAAGGAAGAAGAATCCCGCGTGGACGATTTGATTGTAAAACTGCAATCCGCCCTGAACGCCAACCATAAATAAATTTATGCAAGAAGACGAAAATATTCCGCTGGCCGCGCGCCAAGCGCCAAAAACCTTAGAAGAATTTGCCGGGCAGCCACACTTGTTGGGCCCGGGCAAAATGTTGCGCCGCCTGTTGGAAGCGGATATGATTAAATCCGCCGTTTTCTTTGGCCCGCCCGGCTGTGGCAAAACGGCCACCGCGCGCTATATCGCTTCGCGCACGCAGGCCTATACGGTAGAACTAAACGCCGCCGCCGCGGGGGTGGCGGATATTAAAAAGGTTCTGGCGGAAGCCAAGGAGCGTGCCCGCACGCCCACCTTTGACCAAAAACGAACATTGGTCATTTTGGACGAAATTCATCACTTTAACAAAACCCAGCAGGATGTATTATTACCGTCCGTGGAGCGCGGGGACATTATTTTAATCGGCATTACGACCGAAAACCCATATTTTTATATTAATACCGCGTTGTTATCCCGTTTTTCCGTTTTTGAATTTAAGGCGTTGGGCGCAAAAGATTTGCTTAAAATTTTAACGCGCGCGGCCGAAAAGGAACACGCGAAAATCGCCCCAGACGCCGCCGACTATTTTATCACGCAAGCCAACGGCGACAGCCGCAAAATGCTAAACGCGGCTGAACTGGCGTTTGTAACCACGGAACCGGGCGAGGATAAAATAAAACATATTACCTTGGAAATTGCGCAAGAGTGCATCCAACGCCGCCACTTAAATTACGATAAAAAGGGCGACGAGCATTACGATATTATTTCCGCTTTTATTAAATCAATGCGCGGTTCAGACCCGGACGCCGCCGTTTATTGGCTGGCACGTATGCTGGAAAGCGGCGAGGACCCGCGCTTTATCGCGCGGCGCATTTTAATTTGCGCCAGCGAGGATGTGGGCCTTGCCGAGCCCGCCGCTCTGATGATTGCGCAGGCCGCGTTCCAAGCGGCGGAAGAGTTGGGTATGCCCGAAGTCCGCATCCCCTTGGCGCACGCGGCTATTTATGTAGCCTGTTGCCCCAAAAGCAACTCTGCATATCTGGCGGTGGACGCCGCCCTGCAAGAAGTACGCGAAGGCAAGTACCGCCCGGTGCCGGACAATTTGCGCTCCGGCGGCAAAAACCGCGGCTACAAATACGCGCACGATTATCCCAACCATTACGTTAAACAACTCTATATGCCCAGCCCGTTGAAATTTTTTAAACCCGGCGTATTGGGCAAAGAAGCCGCCCTCATTGAACGGCTCAAAAAAATCAAAGGAGAATAAATGGAACCCGAAGCCCCTTTCAGAGGACAGGTCTTCACCGTTACCGCCATTACGCTTGCCGTCAAGCAGACATTGGAGGGAGTCTTCCGCGATATCTTTGTAGAGGGAGAAATCAGCAACTTGCGCGAAGCCGCCAGCGGGCACATTTACTTTGATTTAAAGGACCGTGAAGCCCTGTTATCTGCTGTAATGTTCAAATGGGATGCGCGCAAATTCCCGGGCGAACTGCAAGAAGGGTTACAGGTCCGCGTGTGGGGCAGTTTATCCTGCTACGCCAAACAAGGGCGCTACCAAATTGTAGTAAAAACCGTGGAAGCCCTATCCAAGGGAAACCTGTATTTAGAATTTGAAAAACTAAAAAAGAAATTAGAGGCCGAGGGCCTTTTCGCCCCCGAACATAAAAAACCGATTCCCGCTTACCCCCAGCGTATCGGCGTGGTAACCTCGCCCACGGGGGCGGCGGTGCGGGATATTTTATCCGTGTTAAAGCGCCGCAGCCCGCATTTAGAAATTTTAATTGCCCCGGTGCTTGTGCAAGGGGACGAAGCCGCCCCGCAAATTGCCCAAGCCATTGCGGATTTAAACCGTTTTAAACCTGCGCTAGATGTGTTATTAGTTGGGCGCGGAGGCGGAAGCATAGAAGATTTGTGGGCGTTTAACGAAGAGGTTGTCGCGCGCGCTATTTTTAAAAGTAAAATTCCTGTTATTTCGTGCGTAGGGCACGAAGTAGATTTTACCATTGCCGATTTCGTAGCCGATTTACGCGCCCCCACTCCCTCCGCCGCGGCGGAACTGGTGGTCAAAAATTCCCAAAACACACAGGATTATATCAAGCAATTACAAAAACGCTTGTTGCAATCCGTTAGTTTGTTTTACGAGCGCGCCAAACGCCGCTATGACCTGTGTGTAAACAGCCGAGGGTTTCTCCACCCGGAAACCATTACGCAAAATAAAGAACAAGATTTGGACGAACTAAACGCCCGCTTGGAAAACGCCTGGAAGGAAAAACTGAATAATTTTTCGCACCGCTTTAAACTGGCCAAAGGCCAACTGTCGGCACTCGGCCCGCAAGCCGTGTTAAAACGCGGGTACAGCATTACGCGCAAGCGGGACGGTTCCGTCATCAGCCGGGTAAACCAAACCGCCCCGGGTGAAACCGTATATATTCAAGTACAGGACGGTATGATTCATACCACCGTTAAGTGAGGATTTATGACAAAATTTAATTTTGAAAAGCAACTCTCCCGCTTGGAGGAAATCGTCGCCAAGTTGGAGGAAGAACAAACCGATTTGGACGCGTCCGTCAAACTGTTTGAAGAGGGCGTAACCCTTTCCAAGGAACTTTCGCAAAAGTTGGAAACCGTCAAATTTAAGGTGGAAGAATTAAAAAAGAAGGGGGCCGAAATGATGACGGAACCCTTTGACACCGAATTGGCCGAGGACGAAAATGGCAAATAAAAAATTACGCCTGGATATGGCACTTGTAGAACAGGGCTTCTTCCAAAGCCGCAACCGCGCCCAAGCCTCCATTATGGCGGGCGAAGTGTTGGTAAACGGTGAAATTGACACCCGCGCCGACCGCACCATTTTGCCTGAGGACAAAATTTCCCTCAAAGAAAAATCCTGCCCGTATGTATCGCGCGGCGGCCTGAAACTGGCCGGAGCCTTAAAGCATTGGAACATTGATATTAAGAACAAAGTATGCGTGGATATCGGCGTGGCGACAGGCGGATTTAGCGACTGTATGATTCAGGCCGGGGCTAAAGAGGTCTATGGCGTGGATGTGGGCAAGGGGCAACTGGCTAATGAAATGCGCCGCTACAAGAACTTCCATTTTAAGCCCGAAACAAACGCCCGCTATATGACGGCGGATTTGTTTGACGAAGCCCCGCAATTTGCGGCGGTGGACGTGTCTTTCATTTCGCTTACAATGATTATGGAGCCGCTTTTTAAAGTAATGGCGCCGGAAAGTGAAATCGTATTTTTAATTAAACCACAATTTGAACTGACGCCCAAACAAGTGCCGCACGGCATTGTAAAAACCGAGGAAAACCGCCAATTAGCAATTAAACGCGTACAGGATTTTTTTAAGGAAAACTTACAGGAAAAATACGGCGGCGTTTGCGGCGAAGTAATAGAAAGCCCCATTAAAGGCACACACGGCAACACTGAATACCTGTGGCACGTTACCCTGCGGGCGGCAGATTTTCCGCGCTCTTTTGATTAACGGAGCAATCCTGTTCTTGCAATGGCGCGCACTAATATAAAAGCACCCCGGGCTTATTCTGTTTCAAAATCTCAGTTTCGCTTGATTTTGCCCGACACTAACAAACAGGAAGAAAACGCCGTTTTCTTGCGGCGGAATTTTCGTTCATCCCCGGGTTTACACCCGGGGTATTATGTAAGGTATGTAATAAAAAGTTCCTTTGCTACATAAATAGACTATAATCAAAGTGTATTATTTTTTTACATTTTCCCTGGCATAATCTTCTATATCACTATACCCCGCTTGTCTCGCCATCTTTATGCCCAATAAAAGTATCCCATAATAAACGATAGCTGCTCCAATAATGCCTACAATAGCGCCCAGCACCCCTCCAATAAGCCACTTTAAAAGAAAAGCCGTGCATACCGGTATTAGCCACACGATAAAATATCCTAAACCCTTTGTTAAAAGTATGGCAACTGCCCAGACAACCATAAATATGATGAATATAGTCATAATATCCGTCCTCTCTTTTACAAAATAACTGCGCCTACAATCTATTTTTTTATTATAACATATATGGGTCTACTCTCAGAAAACCGTCCCAAGCAGGAGCAGTTTTATTTAATCTATTGGTTGGAATTTCTTAACTCGTTATACAAGTCGTCTAAGAGCATTCGTTTGATAAAATTAAGTTTTTCTTCGTCTTTGAACAGGGTTTGGAAGAATTCGTTGTGGGTATAAAGGCCAAAAAGTGTTGCTATTTTTGTGTTAAAAAAGATGTTTTATCGTCGTAAGTTTGCCTAAAATACTAGCATAAGGATTGAACTGGTTCAATCCTTATGCATAAATCTTGTATAAAATGTGGCAGTAAACAAGTAAAAAAATACGGCAAAACCTCATCCGGCAGCCAACGTTATAAATGCCTATCTTGCGGTTCTTGTTATACCTGGCAAAAATCTCTTCTTAAACACAAACAAGCCCAAATCTGGTTCAAGTATTGGGTATTAGAAGGACTAAGTAAAAGACAAATCAGAAACATTAGTCCGCATAGTTATAGCACCATTAATCGCTTATGCCAGTATTGGCTTAAACAATTACCGCCCTCTATTCTGTATGACTTTTTTAGATAAAACACCCCAGGTTCATTACGCCCGGGGTGCTTTTTATATTTACTCAAAAGCCCATACTTTGGCACAGGCCTGTAATTCTGCTACTGCAAGAAGTTTTCCCGGGATTTTCCGACTGGTCCAGCCAAACCGTATAAGTGGCTTGCGTATGTGAGCCTAAAAAACCGGTATCTTTATCTTTCCCGTCATTTTCCAATCCATATGTATCATAAAAAACAAGGTTTTTATTTTCTCCGGCAAACATATCTACTATAAATTTATCACACCGAAGTAAGTATCGGCCTTCTCTTTCACTACAACCAGGATAAGTAATATCCAACTGGCTCCAAAACGCCGGGTAATCCCCATTTGCCATATAATATACTTCCATTGCGTCTTTTAACGATTTGCCCGCCGTAATCATTTGCGTATAACGCGCCTTGGCCACGGCCTTTTGATATTGTGGCAGGGCGACACTCGCCAAAATGCCGATGATAAGCACAACAACTAATAGTTCAATTAAAGTAAATCCACGGCTAACAACCCAAGTGGTAGATCCTGAACTAAATTCAGGATGACCTCCTTTTTTCATAACGATGTCATTCCCGAGTGTGGGGCGGCCCGCAGGGTTCGGGAATCTGTCGTTTTTCTTTTTTAATAACAACGGATCCCCGACTAAATTCCTCGGGGATGACAACAACAAACTATTCATAAATCCTTTCATTTTTCTCCTCGTTAAGGCCTTTATATTTGAGCAAA
>NZ_DJOA01000033.1:32549-48408 GCF_002437085.1 Candidatus Avelusimicrobium stercoris
ACGGCGGATACATCCGGGTACAACCACCGCAATTTATCAAAATTTTAACAAAAAAAAACGAAACAACCCCCTTTATGAATAACTGCTAAACAACAAACGACAGAACCCGTATAAAGACACTACGGGATGACGGCAAAAAGCAATACAGTAAGACTGTTATAAAATGGGGGCATTCTGAACTGGCGGCCTGCAAGGTGCGGCCCGCAGGGTTTTCAGCATCTACATCTTGGGTTGTGTTTGTTATTAAAAAGTCATACTGGAAGGTTTCTGTCCAGTATCCGTTGTTTTCCTTTTTTTATAACAACAGATCCTGGACTACGACTTTCCAGGATGACAACAACTACAATACAAAAGACCAACAACATAATCGGTAGATTCTGAAACAAGTTCAGAATGACCCCTTTTTTTCACAAAGTCGTCATCCCCGAATGTTTCTGTCGGGGATCTGTCGTTTTGGAAGAGAACAAGCGCGACAAAAACAGATTCCCGACGACTACACTTGGGGATGACAAAAAGAACAATCAAATAAGTCCGCCGCTTCTATACATAGAAAAACCCCCGTTCCAAAAGGAGCGGGGGGTTGTAAAACATTTCCTGCAAGTTTCCAGCCAACGATTAACGTTTGGAGAACTGGAAGCGTTTGCGGGCACCGGGCTGACCGGGTTTCTTTCTTTCCACCATACGCGGATCGCGCGTAAGGTAACCGGCCTTCTTAACGGTCTTTTTGAGATCTTCGCTGATCGCGGCAATAGAGCGCGCAATCGCGTGGCGCAAAGCGCCCGCCTGGGAGGACACGCCGCCGCCCACTACTTTGGCGGTAACGTCGTATTCTTTTTCCAGGTTGGTAACCACGAGCGGAGCCTTAACGGCGGCTTTGCAGCGGGCGTGGTTGCCGAAGTATTCATCCAAAGATTTGGCGTTTACGGTAATAACCCCTTTACCCTTCAAAAGTTCAACTTGGGCGACGGAGGTTTTTCTTCTTCCGGTTTTGAGTTCTTTCGTATTGTTCATAAATTTCTATCCCTCTTATTTACCAAAGCGTTCGGTGAAAGCGTGTTCTTCGCCAGCAAACAAGCGCAAGCGTTTCATTCTGGGCGCACGAAGTTTGTTTTCGTCCAACATTCTTTTAACGGCCAGTTCCAATACTCTGGTGGGGTTGTTTTCCAACACTCTTTTGACCGGGGTTTCTTTGCCACCCTTGGCATAGCCAGAGTGAGAGAAGTAAACCTTTTGTTCCAGTTTTTTACCGGTCAATTTGATTTTGCCGGCATTGGTAACGACGACGAAGTCGCCGCAGTCCATATTGGGCGTATAGGTCTTTTTGTGTTTGCCCATAAGCAAGACGGCAATTTGGGTAGCCAATCTGCCCAGGGTTTGGCCCGTGGCGTCAATGTGATGCCATTTGCGGGTGGTTTCCACTTCCTTTACGGAAGGCAAAAAAGTTTTTGTCATAATTTTGTTTCTACCTTTTGTAATTAATGCGCAGCGGAGTGGTTGGCCGCTGTCTTAATGACTCGTGGTTTCCTATATATTATATCAAAATGTACAAGATTTTACGGGATTTTTTTACGCGTGTAAACGCGCCAAGGTTTCCGCGAATAATTTTTCAATCTCCGCCAAGGTATCCAGCCGCACAAAAAGGCCGCGCATTTCCGAGGCGTTAGGGAAATCCTTTATCCAATATCCGGCGGTTTTGCGGCTGCGGTTTACGCCAATACGCTCGCCGTAATAAGACACATTTTCGCGGATGAGGTCCAAATAAATTTCCAGCCGCCTTTCAGGCGACTTGCTGACAGGCTCTTTGCCCTCAAAAGCGTTAATAATATCCTTAAAAATAAACGGGTTGCCAATGGCTCCGCGCCCAATCATTACGCCCGCGCACCCGGTTTCCAAAAACTTCCGCGCCGTGTCGGCTTCCATCACGCCGCCGTTGCCGATAACCGGGATTTTAACCGCCGCGCACGCTTCGGCCAATGCTTCTATATTAGGCGCCCCGCTGTGTACGTCCACCGCGGCCCGGGCGTGCAAGGTTACCGCCGCACAGCCACAATCTTCGGCCAGTTTAGCGAGCCGCGCACCCAAGAGTTCCTTATGCGTTAGCGCAATGCGCGTTTTAAGCGTTACCGGGATTTTTACGCTCTTTACAGCGGCTTCCAACAAACGGCCCAGTTTGGCTTCGTCCTTCATTAGCACGCACCCCGCACCCGCCTTGTTAATTTTTTTGACGGGGCAGCCCGCGTTCAAATCCACAATATCGGCCCCACGGGCTTCGGCATTTTTGGCGGCCTCTGCAATGGTGGCTTCGTCCGAGCCGAAAATTTGCATAGAAACCGGGTGCTCCTTGGGGTTGACCTGCAACATCCGGCCGCTCTTTTCGTTGCCGTAGTGCAAGGCGTGGGCGGATACCATTTCCGCGCACACAAGCCCCGCTCCGCCCTTTAAGCACAACACGCGGAAGGGCGAGTCCGTAATGCCCGCCATAGGGGCCAAAACCAAGTTATTTGGGGCGGTAAAGGAGCCGATTTTTAAGGGATGAATTAAATTCATTTTACTTTCTTCCAGCGGCCTAACTTGGGCAATTCCACCGTTTTCTGGCGGGCTAAGCAGGTGCGCATAATTTGGCGCGCTTCCACAAAGGTATTTTTAAATTCCAGCGAATCAATAAATCCGTCGTGCCCGAAGCCGCCCGCCAACACGTGGTCCGTAACGGCAAAGCGGTAAGTCTCGCGAGGGGTAATGGCACGCCCGTTTTTTTCAAGCACTACCTGGCGAATTTTTTTGCCTTCCGGCGTAACCGCGTAAGACACGGTAAACCCCGCTACTTGCGGAAAATTATCCTTGGCGTTTAACGAGGCTTCCAACGCCTTTAAAAAGGCCGCGCCCTTAATGGTAATAAAAGTAATGTTATCCCCATACGGGTATGTTTTATACAAATCGTATTCCGACAGGCGGCCCTCAGGCAGCGCGCTACGGATAGAGTCCGAATTGATAATCGCGCCGTCCAGTTTGGACCATTTGTATAAGCATTGCGTGAGCAAATCGCCCAGCGGAGATTCTGCCGTTAAGGAGGTAGCCACCGCCTGCGGCAAATCGGCTACGCGGGCGTTCATTTTTTTGCGGGTTTCCGCGCGCAAGGCGGCCGCACGGGCAGCGATTTCTGCATCCTCGCCAAACTCGTCTTTAAATAAGGGAATATCCTCAAACTCCACATCGCGCAGTTGCTTATTTTTATCAAACAACAAGCGGATGTGCCCGATACTATCCAATTTGGAGCCGGGATAAACGATAAAGGTATTATTAACGGTATCGGTTTCGGCGTTTTCGCGGTCTTTATTGGCGCTTAAAATCAGGTCCAAATGTTCCACTTCTCCGGCCAAGGAAGCATCACTGATACCGTCCTTTTGCTCCTCGCCAAGCGCGCTTAACACAATAATAAAATCTACGCCCTTTTCCCTAAGCAAGGAAGTCATATCCTTGGCTACTTGCACCGGGTCCTGCGCAGATAAGCCCAGCAGGCGGCCTTTATTTTTATTAATAGCCTGCGGGTCAATCAAACCAAAAATACCGATTTTAATGCCGTTCACCGTACGGATTTGGTAATCGTGCAGCGGCCACGGGATTTTGCCCTCCAACTGTAAGTTGGAAACAATAAAGGGATAAGGCAACTCGCGCACGGTATTGCGCAAGGACGGCCAGCCGTAAACCAAATCTTTATCGCTAATGGAACCCGCCGTATAAGGAAGCGTTTTGGTCAGTTCGGCCACATAGGCGCCCTTGGTCAAGTTGCCCTCCGGCGCGGAGCCGAACCAGTTTCCGCCGTCAAACAACAGATATGGGGTTGGGCGGGTTTGCAAGAAATTTTTAAGTACCGCATATCCGCCCGCTTCTTTATTTTCAAAGCGCGGCTCCATACGGGACCAATAAAACCCCTGCACATCGGCGGTATAATAAATATCCACCGGGTGCAGTTCTTCGTGCAGGCAGCCGCCTAATAAGGCGGCCGCCAATAAAATAAACAGAATAGACTTTACGCGCATATCAGCGTTTGATAATTCTCCCGGTTTCGGGTGCGGTTACCGGGCCCTTTTTAAGGGCTTCTTCCATTAAGTCGCGGATGGTTTTATCCCCGGCCAATTTTTTGTTTTCCGCCGGGATTTGCTTAAACATCCACCCTTCGCTTCCGCCGCCCGCAATATAGGAATTGGTAACCAATGTATATTTTTTATGGTTTTCCACGGGTTTGCCGTTTACAAACAGTTTAAGGTCTTTTACTTTTCCTTTTTTGGTTTGCTTATAGGTAATCGTCAAGCCGGAATACGTATATAAACTGCGCGGGGCAAAACCCTTCTTTACAAATTTCTTTAAGAATTTTCCGTTCACCGTTACCAAAGTAACCGTGTTGTCAAACGGGTGAATTTCAATCAAATCGCGTTTGGTTACTTCACCTTTTTTAAGATCCACGCGCGTGCCGCCGTTGTTATGTACGGCAATTTCCGCGCCGGCATAATTGCGAAGCAAATCGGCAATCCAGTCGTTAAGCGGGGAGTCCTGGCGGTCCTTTGCTACCGGGAGTTTAGATAAGGTTTCCTTGGCCTCGCCGACGACTTCGTCCACGCCGGGTTCGCGCAAGGAATCCACATATTCCTTCATCGCTTTGTCTTCGCCGGTTTGGGCTACGATAAGCGGGATAAGTTCGGATTTAGCAGACACCACCTTGCCCGTTTTGTCATCCGTTTCCACAGTAATGCGGCTTACGTTGCTTAAATAGCAGCCGCTTTCCACAAACAAGGTGCCGTTTACGTATTTGTTTTGCAAAATGTTGTGTGCGTGTCCGCCCAACACAACTTGCACGCGGCCTTCAAAGCGTTTGGCAATTTCACCCACATAAGAGCCTACGCCGTGCTTTTCGTCCTTAAACGAATCGTGCACGATAACCACCACAAAATTGGGGTGCTTGGCTTCCACCTCGTTTAACGCTTTTTCCAACGCGTCAAACGGTTTGCCATACGAATAAGACTTAGCCGGATTCGTAGGCGTGCGGTTGGCAAGCCCGATGACGGCTACTTTAACGCCGTTTACATCAAAAATTTTATAGGGCTGTACGGAAGCCGGATATTTGCCCGTGGCTTTATCAAAAAAGTTAGCGGCCAAAATGGCAAATTGGGCGTTTGCCAAAATGGGGGCGACGGCGGCGTCTTTAAAGTCAAACTCGTGGTTGCCGATGGTGGCGGCGTCGTAACCCATACGGTTCATAATCTGCACGGCCTTTAAGCCTTTGGAATTGCGGGTTTCCACGGTACCGTTGGAAAAGTCCCCGCTGTCCAACAATAAATAATTTTGCGGACCTTTTTTAAGTACGGCTTCCAGCGCGGCAAAACCGCCCTGCCCGTTACGCGGGAAGAAAAAACCGTGTACGTCGCTGGTGTGGTAAATCGTCGTCGTTTTAGCCATTAAGGCCAGCGGCAATAAAAGCGCCGCAAACAGCAAAAGCCAAGTCTTTTTCATTGAAATTCTCCTTAAAAGCAGATAATTTATCCTAACAAAAACGCCGGGGCGTGTTCAAGTTGCCTATTATTTTTGCTGATAGGTAATCCGCCCGGCTTCGGGCACGAATAACTCGCCGGACGACAACGCCTGCTCAATTAATTGGCTGACCTTGTGCGTGCCTACTTGTTTTTGGGGCAGTCCGTCAAACGCTTCCTGCCGGGCAATATAAGAGTTCGTGCCCACGCGGTAGATTTTGCGGTTTTCCAGCGGCTGGCCGTTCACTTTAATCTGCAAATTTTTTACGCGGTTGTGGCCGATTTTATCAAAGAACACCGTTACGCCGGAATAAGTATATTTGTTCCACGGCAAAAGCCCGGACTTGATAAACTTTTTAAGTTTATAGCCCGGCACTTCCATAGATACCATTACGTCGTTAAAGGGAAATAAATCAATCAGTTTGCGGTGCGTCAGCGAACCCGGCATTAAATCTACCCGCGTACCGCCCGTGTTGTGGATAAAAATTTCCGTCTGGGCAAATTTCCGCCCCTCGTCCGCCAGCCAATCGTCCAGTTCGCCGTCCAAGGTGTTCGGAATATGGGGCTTTTTGGAAAGGTGCTTGGTAATCACCGCCACCTCTTTATCAATACCCGGTTCCCGCAAACTTTCGGCTAATTTGGCAATGGCTTTATCTTGCCCGACGTCGTCCACCTTTAACGGAATTAATTCCGCTTGGGCAGATAAAAATTCGCCCGTTTCGTCGTCTATGTCCACCGTTATTTTGGAAACCGCTTCCAAGTGCGAGCCGCTTTCCACATATAAAGTGCTTCCCAGCCGTTCGTTTACAATTTTATGCGCGTGCCCGCCAAGCACCAACTGCACGCGCCCTTCAAACCGCTCGGCAATTTGCCCCATATACGACAATACGCCGTGCTGGTAATCCACAAACGAATCGTGCGCAATTACCACTACTACGGAAGGGTTTTCTGCCTCTACCTTTTGCAAGGCTGTTTCCAAAGCCGCCAGCGGTTTAATAAAGGTATATTTTTGCGTAGGCTGAGTGGGGTGGTTGTTGGCAAGGCCGATAACGGCAACTTTGACTCCGCCTACCTTAAATATTTGCGCCTCTTTCACGCCCGCAGGCAAAAGGCCCGTATCTTTTTCGCGCAGGTTAGCGGCCAAAAGAGGGAATTTAGCCTCTTTGATTAATTCCGCCAAGCCCGCGTCCTTAAAGTCAAACTCGTGGTTGCCTACGGTGGAAGCATTATACCCCACCGCGTTCATCAGGTCCACGGCCTTGGCCCCGCGGGAGAATTTGGTTTCCGCCGTACCGTTGGCAAAGTCCCCGCTGTCTAACAGCAGATACGGGTTTTCTTCGTGGTTTAAAACATTTTTTAAGGCAGCAAAACCGCCTACTTTATTTTGCGGATAAAAAAATCCGTGGGTATCGCTTGTATGAAAGATAACTAATGTTTTGGCGGAAAGGAAAACAGGGAGTAAAACAAAAAGCAACAACAGTAATTTTTTCATAATCGTTCACCCCATATAAAAGAACTGCGCCCGGAATGGGCGCAGTTTAATTAAGCGGCAAAGCGCGAAAACGGCGAAATTTTACGCAACCGTTCAATAATCGGCGGCAACTCTTTGAGCACCAGGTTAATATCGTCCTCGGTCGTTTGGTCAGAAAGCGAAAAACGAATAGACCCGTGCGCAAACTGGAACGGCACGCCCATCGCGCGCAACACGTGTGACGGCTCCAACGAGCCCGACGTGCAGGCCGAACCCGACGAGGCGCAAACGCCAAAATCATTGAGGTACATCAAAATAGATTCGCCTTCAATGTAGCCAAAACTGACGTTCGTAGTATTCGGCACGCGGTGTTCCGGGTCGCCGTTTACCTTTACGTCCGGGATAGTGGCTAAAATGCCTTTTTCCAATTTGTCGCGCAAGGCGGCAATTTTGGCAGGCACGCCGTCCGCAAAGCGTTTTTGAGCCAACTCAGCGGCCTTGGCAATGCCCACAATGTACGGCACGTTTTCCGTACCGGCGCGGCGTTGTTTTTCCTGATGTCCGCCCATTAAATAGGGCAGAAAACGGGTGCCGCGGCGCACATACAATACGCCAATGCCCTTGGGCCCGTGGAATTTGTGCCCGGACAAGGACAGCATATCTACGCCCAATTCCTGTACATTGACCGGAATTTTGCCCACCGCCTGTACAGCGTCCGTGTGCATAAGAGCCCCGTGCGCGTGCGCGATTTGGGCGATTTCCTTAATCGGGAAAATGGTTCCCGTTTCGCTGTTGGCAAACATTACGGAAACGATAGCGGTATCCGCATCAATGGCCTTTTTAAATTGGTCCATATTAAAGCGACCAAATTCATCTACGCCGATGTAATCCACGCGGTAGCCCTGGGCTTCCAAATAGCGGCACGGCTCCATAATGGCCGGGTGTTCCACCGCAGAGGTGATAATGTGCTTCTTTTCCGGCTGGGTGCGCACCGCGGAAAAAATAGCGGTGTTGTCGCTTTCCGTAGCGCAGGACGTAAAAATAATTTCGTCCGCATACGCGGCGCCCAAAAAGTCGGCCATTTGCTTGCGGGCCGCATCAATCACGTGGCGGTTGTTGCCGCCAAAGGTGTGCATACTGGACGCGTTGCCGTACTTTTCGCTGAAATACGGAAGCATCGCTTCCACCACTTCGGGCGCGCATTGGGTGGTGGCGTTGTTATCCAAATAAATCACTTTCATATTAGGCCTGCTCCACCGTCAAGGACGGGTCCACTTTTTCTTGGAGGGCTTTTTCAATCACGTGTTTAAGCGTGCCCGCCGCTCCGGCGCAACCGCTGCACATACCCACCAAGCGAACCTTTACCACGGTACCATTTAAGTCCACCAGTTCCGCGGAACCGCCATCCATATTCAGCATCGGGCGGACGTCGCTTTCTAACACTTGTTCAATTTTTCTGATTTTTTCCACAAGCGTCATTTGCGCAAAGGTCTTGGGCGCATTAGCCACGGCTTCGGCCCCGTTTACTTTATCCAAAATCTTCTGGATTTCTCCTTTGCAGCGCCCACAGCCGCCGCCCGCTTTGGTAAAGTGGGTTACGTCTTCCACCGTTTTTAAGTGGTTGGCGCGGATAGCCTTAATAATCGTTTCTTCCGACACGTTAAAACAATGGCAGACAATCTTTTCCGCCTGTTGTTCAAACACCACGGCTTTGCCGCCTTCGCGGTAACTCTTTACTGCGGCTTCCAAGGCTTCCATACCCATTACTGAGCAGTGCATTTTTTCAGCCGGCAAGGTGCCCAAGGCGTCGGCAATATCCTGGTTGGTGATTTTGGACGCTTCGGCAATCGTTTTGCCCTTGACCATTTCCGTCAAAATAGAAGAGGACGCAATCGCGCTGGCGCAGCCGAAGGTTTCAAACTTGGCGTCTTCAATTACATCCGTATCTTTATTGACTTTAATCGTCAATTTAAGGGCGTCCCCGCACACCAGGCTGCCGACTTGGCCCGTGCCGTCGGCGTTGGGAATGGCTCCCACGTTGCGCGGATTTTTAAAATGATCCATTACTTTTTCCGTATAGTCCCACATAGTAGGCCCCCCTTTCTTTTACCTTATATGTATATTATATCATTTTGGTCTAGTGGGGCCTGTGCGCGGCGGGGCTAAAAAGGGTTATTTGTTTTTTGCTAAAATAAGAGTAATGAAATTCCACTGCGCAGCCGTTTTTTACAATACCCGCAAAACCGCCGTCGCGCCCCTAGCGCAGGAGGTGCGGAATTATTTGGCCCAAAACGGACTCACCGTGCGCGTGATTACATCGCTTGATGAACTGGCAAATGCGCCCACGGATTTACTCGTCAGTATGGGCGGCGACGGCACAATGCTTTGCTGTGCCCGCGCCGCCGCACCGCTGAATATCCCGATTTTTGGCATTAACTGCGGGACCTTGGGCTTTTTGGCCTCGTGCGAAAAAAACGGTTTTAAAACTTCGCTGCAACAAGTATTGGACGGTAACTGCACCTTAAACGAACGCTTTATGCTGCAAGTCCGCCTGCTAACTGCGGACGGAAAAACGCAGGATTTTTTGGCGTTTAACGACTGCGTTTTGCGCGCCGCCGAACCGCGCTCCTTTCTGACCGAAGCCGCCTTTAATGGGACTGCAATTCCCTCTTATTTTGGCGACGGGGTTATTGTTTCCACGCCTACGGGCTCTACGGCGTATTCATTGGCGGCGGGCGGCCCCATTATTGAGCCCGAGGTAGATGTACTTTTGGTTACGCCCATTTGCCCGCATACCCTTAACCAGCGGCCGCTTATTCTGCCCGGCAACGCCACGCTCACGCTTACGCCCACCTTTAAACAGGAAACGGGCCGCGCCTTGGCCAGCATTGACGGCCAAATCAATTTATCCTTGCCGCCCGGCGCCAAGTTGGAAATTACCCGCGGGCCGGTGCGGGCTAAACTGCTGTGTCCAAAGGAACGTGGATTTTTTTCTATTTTAAACCGTAAACTCAACTGGGGGAACCGCTAATGCTCTCGCGTCTGCGCGTACAAAATTTTGCTATCATTTCCGATTTAACACTGGACTTTGCACCCGGCTTAAACGTCTTTTCCGGCGAAACCGGGGCAGGTAAGTCTATCGTTATTGAAGCCTTGGGTTTTGCATTAGGGGCGCGCGGGGACGTGTCCGGCATCAAAGACGGGGCTGACAAAATGTGCGTTACCGCCACCTTTTCAAGCGATATGCTACCGGACGATTTACGCAAGGAATTTCAAATTGCGGGCGACGTGTTTACCTTAAAGCGCGAACTGGATAAAAAGGGCAAAAATAAAGCCTGGGCAGACGGCCGCGCGGTAACGGTTTCCGCACTTGCCAAATTGGGGCGCGCGCTTGTGGATTTCCACGGTCAGCACGAGCACCAAAGTTTGCTTCATCCGTCCGTGCATTTACTGCTATTGGACAAATTTGCCAAGCACGATACGCTTGTCAAACAAGTAGAAGACTCCTACCGCCAAGTACAGGCCGTACAGGCCAAGTTGGACTCCGCCCGTTTAAGCGCGCAGGAAAAGGAGCAACTCTTGGATATGAGTCGCTACCAATTAAAGGAAATTGAGGACGTAAACCCCTCGGCGGAAGAAGATTACCAATTAGAGCAAACCCTGCCCAAAATGAAGCACGCCGGGCGCCTTTTAGAAATGGCAAGCGAAGCCTACAACGAACTTTACGCGGCGGAGGATTCCGCCACCGCCCGCGCGGGCAAGGCCGCGCGCGAACTGGAAAGTATGGCGGAGTTGGACGAAAATTTAGCCGCCTTGGCCAAGGATTTAAACAGCGCGCTCGTAACCTTGGAGGACGTGGCCGACACCTTGGGCTCCTATAAAGACGACATCAATTTGGAACCTGACGCCTTAGACAAAATGCTGGACCGCCACGAAAAAATCAAACGCTTAAAGGCCAAATACGGTCCGGAAATCGGCGACGTATTAAAAACCGCGGATGAACTGCGCGAGCGCATTAACAATTTGCAAAATTCCGCCGAACACGAGCAGGAACTTTTGGCGGAACTGGAAAAGGGCAAAAAGGCCTTACTCAAATTAGCCTCCGCCTTGCACGAAAAACGCTTTGCGGCGGCACAAAAATTATCCGCCCTGCTGACCGAACAAATCCGTCCGCTTGGATTTAACGCGGTGCGCTTTTCCGCCGCCGTGGAAATGGATGAGGAAAATGTCGGGCCGACGGGTGCGGATAAGGTGGAATTTTTATTTTCACCCAACCCCGGCCAAGCCTTGCGCCCGCTAAAAAATATTGCTTCCGGCGGGGAAATTTCCCGCGTGATGTTGGGGCTTAAAACCGTTTTGGCGCCTACCGTGCCCGTAATGGTGTTTGACGAAGTAGATGCGGGTATCGGCGGGGAGACGGGCTGGCTGGTGGGTGAAAAATTGCACCAAGCCGCCCAAGGCCGCCAAGTGCTCTGCGTAACACACCTGGCGCAAGTGGCCGCGCAGGCGGACCACAATTTCCACGTTACCAAAAAAGCGGACAAAAATTCCACCGAGGTAACCATTTCCCCCTTGCAAGGCGAAACGCTTACCACGGAAATCGCTCGTATGCTGGGCGGAAACGCGGATAAAAATTCTGCCGCTTTCTCACACGCGGAGGAGTTACTGAAAAATGCAAAACGCCTTTAAAAAAATCACCCCATATCTGCCACACAACTGGTTGGAATTAAGCGGCTTGCGGCGGTTTTTTACATTTCTTTTCTATTTGACCTTGGCTATCGGCGTATATGCGGCTGTATGTTGGGCAGGCACCTTTTTTATGTCCGCCAATGATTTGGCCGCCGCGTCCGCGCTGGTGCGCCGCCTGTATGGGCTGGCCGCGCTGCAAGCCGTGCTCGCGTGTGCGGGTATGCGCTTTTTTATCTTGGGCTTACAGGTGTTGGACGCTTGCCAAAAGGCCCTTATTAAATAGTCTCATTTTCCCCCTTGCGCCACGCCGCCCAAAAAGATAAATTAACGGGTAGAAGGAATATCGCCGGGAGCGTATTCTTTTGATACAATATATGTGTTGGGGGTAAATGTTCCCCGCATAAAAGGAGATACATTATGTCTAATTGCTGCAAATGTGCCAAATGGTTTCCGCACAACTGGCTGTGCTTAAAAGGCTTGTCCGTGTTGTTCCTGGTACTCTTTTATTTGGCGCTTGTTTATGCTGTTTTCCAAGCGTATGCTATCTTTACGCATCCGCAACTTTCCGGCAGCGAAATGTGGCTGGCCGCCGCGTTCTACGTCGCCAGCGATTTAGCCGCCGCCGTAGGCTTTTTGACCGTAGCCAAGGTGTTAAAAGTGCTGCGCAAAATCAAAAACGCCGTGGCTCCCTGCTGCTGCGCTCACGAAGAGCCGGCCGCCGAGGAAGAACACGCCGTAGAAGCCATGGAAGAAGAATCCAAATAACTTATCCGGCGGTGCGCCCAGGCGTACCGCCTTTTTTATTTTGAGCGAGGTTGTATGAAGAAAAGCGTATTTGCCGTTTTATGTTTATTTTGTCTGGCCTGCTTGGGGCAAGCCGAAACGATTAAAATGAAATCCGGGGAATTTATCAGCGGGTCCATTTTATCCCAAACCGAATATACGCTCAATTTGGCTACCTCGTTCGGCACCATTACCTTAAACCAGCGCGAAATTGAACAAATCCTGCCCGACAAGCACCGCATTATTTTAAAGGGCGGTACGCAGTTAGTGGGCGTAATTTTGGATTTGGACGAATTTAACTTAAGATTACAAACCGACGACGGTGCCACCGTAAACGTGGATATGCCGCAAATCGTATCTATTGAAGCCTACGATTACGACCGCGGGCAAAACGCACAAAAAGAATTTGTAGAAAAAACGCAGGAAGCCCAGCAGGCCCAAGAAGAAGCCAAGCAAGCGGCCGCCGCCAAAGGCGCCGCCCCCGTGGTGGAAGCCGCCGGAGGCCTGACGTTTGACTCCGATATTGACCAAGTGTTTGCCGCGCAAAAGGCCACCGTGGTAAACGGTTCCGTCGTTACGCCCTCCGCCACCGTGGTGGAAACCGCACCCAAGCCGATGACGGACGAGGAAGCCTTTGTAAAAGGCGTAAAAACGGGAACCGTCAGCCAGCAGGATTACGCCAAAGCGGCCAAAGATGAATTAAACAAAAAGAAAACGGTTCAGCCGGTAAAAAAACCGACGGACAAACCTCGCGAAAAAGATTTCTCTAAATATTTTGCTATCCAAGCGGGCGCAATGCCGCTTGATTTAAATATAAGTGGAACCTTATCATTAGGAGATATTGGTTCTATTATTTTTGAAGAGCAAAATCTTGATGTAGGTGGAACTAGTGCCATTATATCTAGCAAGTTTTTATGGCGTATTAAAGAAACCAATCTGTGGGTCGGACCAACATTATCTGCTGCTAATATCAGCAACAGTAGTTATGCATATCAATATCAGGTCGGCAGTGAGCCAGTAAAAATATCAGCAACGAGCAGTGGTAACATCTTATCATTCGGGGTAGGAACAAATTACTATCTAAATCCAATCAATCGTATTATGTTTTATCTCACTGCTAGCGCTTCTTATGAAATGCTTACGTTTAATTATCGCGGAAGTATAAATACAGCATCCGACGAAATTCCTTTTAGAAACTCCATTAAATCCAACGGTTTTGCGGGCGGTGTAGGGTTAGGCGTGGAAACGTGGGTGGACGATATTATGCTTGGCCTGGAAGCGCGCCAAGTGTTTGCCCAGCGCAGCGGCGAACTCAAAAATTCCGCCTCGTCCAACACGGTGATTCAAGCACAATTTAGTTGGAAATTTTAATGAAGATTCTCGTTTTGCCTAATGCGTTTAAAGGCTCTTTAAGCGCAGTAAAGGCGGCGCAAGTATTGGCGCGCACCTTGCAAAAAAAACACGAGGTGTGTGCGCTCCCGGTATCGGACGGCGGGGACGGGTTTATAGATTTTTTTAAAACCTTGGACCCGCACGCCAAAACCATTTCACTAACCGCCAAAAACGCTTTCCTAAAAAATAAAAAAACATCTTTTTTGTTGCTTTCTGACGGCAAAACCGCCGTGGTGGAAACCGCGCGCGTATGCGGTCTGGGAAGCGCTAAAAAAGAGGATCTGAACCCGTTGGGGGCGTCCTCCTTCGGCGTGGGACAAGCATTAGTAAAGGCCGCCCGACTGGGGGCTAAAACCATTTATGTAGGGCTTGGCGGCGTGGCCTGCAACGACGGCGGCGCAGGGATGGCGGTGGCCTGCGGGGCCAAACTATATGATAAAAACGGAGCGGAACTCCCGTTAGGAGCCGAACCACTTTTGCGTATCAAACGCGTAGATTTATCCGCCTTGCGAAAAAATTTTGCAGGCGTAAAAATATACGGCGTAGCGGACGTAACCAACCCTTTGTTGGGCCCCAAAAGTTCGGCCAAGGTTTTCGGCCCGCAAAAAGGCGCCTCGCCCGAACAAGTCAAACTGTTGGACAAAGCAATGTCCGCCTGGGCCAAGGCACTTACCTTGGCGGGTGAAAAAAATCCCGCCCGCGCCACCAGTACCGCGGCTGCCGGAGCCATTGCGGCCGGACTGTATAGTTGCTTTGGCGCGCAACTGATTTTGGGCTCGGATTTTCTTTTCAAAAAAGCGGGGCTAGAAAAATATTTTCCGTGGGCGGACCTGGTAATTACGACCGAAGGGAAATTGGACAAACAAACCTTTTACGGCAAAGCCCCCTTGGCAGTACTCCAACTGGCACGCAAATATAAAAAGCCCGTTTTGTTTATCTGCGGGAAACTGGACGAAAAAGCGCTCGTCCGCCAACAATTCGCCCCCCAACAAATAGCGGTGCTGACCGACTTCGCCCCGGACGAAACCAACGCGCAACAGCACACGGAAAAATATTTAAAACAAATTGCCAACACCTTATAAATTAAGGCTCTTGCATAAGGCAATGCCTTCATCCGTTTTCCCCGTACACTCAATTTGGTTTGGCTTGGAAGAGTGTTCAAAATAAACGGATAATTCGGCAATCCCTTTCGGCGGCCAACCACTCTCAAAAATATCATAATATATTTTGACTTGATGGGCAGAAGCGGGGCCAACAGATCCTACAATATTATCAAAAATCGTGTTTTTGCACGACAGTAAACTGGTATCAGAATTATTTATACCACAACCACTTTTAGAATAATCAATATCTAATGAATACAAATCCGCAGCATAGGTTCCGTTGGCTAAATAATAAACTTCCTGCGCCTTGCGGATATTAAACGCAATTTGCAGGGCATTTGTCAGGCGCGTTTTATGCACGGCCCGCTGGTATTGCGGCAGGGCGACACTCGCCAAAATGCCAATAATGAGGACAACGACTAAAAGTTCTATGAGGGTAAAGCCACGGCGAACAACCCAAGATGTAGATCCTGAAACCCTGCGGGCCGCCCGTTTAGGATGACCTTCTTTTTTTCATATAGTCGTCATCCCATAGTGTTGTTATACGGGATCTGTCGTTGCCGTTGTAGTTGTCATCCCGGACGTGGATCCGGGATCCAGTCTGTTTATTAGAAAAAATCCTCATTTTATTTCTGGATTCCAGGTTCCCGCTCGTATGCGGGCCCTGGAATGACAAAATAGAGGTGTTTGCCGTACGGCCACCCCACCCAGACGTCATTCCGTAAGGTTTCTGTACGGAATCTCGCCGTTTCGCAACGACAGATCCCCGACTACGACCTTCGGGAATGACAACTAAAAGGAAAAAGTCGTTATAAAAAAAAGGTCATCCTGAACTTGTTTCAGGATCTACCGTACGGGTTGTTTGTCGTTGTCGTTTCGTCGTTTATTTTAAAGGGGTT
>NZ_DJOA01000033.1:48536-63614 GCF_002437085.1 Candidatus Avelusimicrobium stercoris
TATAAAAGGCCGTTTTGCTCAAATATAAAGGTCTTAAAAAGGAAAAAAATGAAAGGATTTATGGATACTTTATTCTTGTCGTTATCCTGGAAAGTTGTAGTCCAGGATCTGTTGTTTTGTAAGCGTGCGACAATAACTAACAACAGATTCCCGAACCCTGCGGGCCGCCCCACACTCGGGAATGACGACACCTTAATACCTGTCCGTGTAACACGTGCAGGCTTTACTTTGATTGAATTATTAGTAGTCGTCCTTATCATTGGTATTTTGGCGGCGGTGGCCGTGCCACAGTACGAAAAAGCCGTAGAAAAAAGCCGAATTACGGAGGCTATTACGGGCCTAACGGCGATTGGCCGCGCGCAAGAAGTATATCATTTGGCGACGGGTTCGTATGCGGATGATTGGAGCGACTTGGATGTTTCCATCCAAGCAGGGAAAAATTTTACTTTTGGGGGCAAAAGATTGAGCGAGGGCCTTTATCCTGGTTCGGTGGCCGAGGCCAGCCGCACTCCCCGCTACTCGCGTTATACGTTATTATATATGCCTGAGGAGCAAAAAATTGTTTGTTTTGCCCACGCGACTAACCAGCGTCAATATTGTACGGCCGCTGGATTGGAATTTACCACCAATTCTTATTAAAAGCAGTTGGTGTTTCTTTCCTACCTAATAAAAAAACACCCTTGTAGGGGGTAGAAATAGCGAAATGGAATAGGATTCGGCCACAAGTCCGCTTGCTGACGCGCGCGGCTCGCGGCCCCGCCTCGCCATACTCGCCTTTCGGCCTATGGCCTCAAACTCGTATAAGGCTCCGGCTTTCTCATCCTACCGAAACACCAAGCAGTTGGTGTTTCTTTCCTACCAACCCATAAAAAAACCCCGCTTACGCGGGGTTTAAATGGTGGTAGGAATAGGATTCGAACCTATGTAGGGCGTAGCCCGACGGTTTTACAGACCGTTGCTTTTGACCGCTCAGCCATCCTACCAAACTAAAACATTAAAAACGCCGGAACTTAAAAGCCCCGGACCGTAGTTATTACTTAAACAACTAGGTACAAATATTATAACAAAAATTTACGTTTCTGTCATTTCTTTGTCTGGCGGCTTTATCCGGTTTCTTCCATTACTTTGCCGTCGGGCCATAAACGGGCAAAAATTGCTAGAATATCACTATGCAAAAGACTGGTCTTACCCCTTTAATGAAGCAATATTTTGACACCCGGGCCAAATATCCCGACATTGTGTTGTTCTTCCGCTTGGGTGATTTTTACGAAATGTTTGACGACCAAGCGCGTGAAATCAGCGCACTCTTGGGCCTTACCCTTACCGCGCGCAACGGTATGCCGATGTGCGGCATCCCCTATCACGCGGCCAATAACTACATTGTCCGCCTGTTAAATGCAGGTAAAAAAATCGGCATTTGCGAGCAAACCAGCGCGGTAATGGATAAAAACACCAAACTGTTTGAGCGCAAAGTTATCCGCGTGATTACCCCCGGTACGTTAATGGAAGATACCTTACTGGATGCAAACCAATCCAACTATTTGGTGTCCGTCATCACGTCGCCCGCGGGGTGGGCAATGGCGTGCGTGGAGGTTTCCACGGGCGAATTTTGGGTAAACCAGAACGATAAAGACGCTTCTTTAACCAATTTGGCCGCCGCCTTGGCCGCGGTCAACCCGTCCGAAATCATCGCGGACAAAGACACGCTTTTGCAACTTAAAACCAAAATCGTTTTACCCTCTAATTTAACGCTTACCGAGCAGCCCGCCTTTGACGGGGATTATACCCTGCCCGAAAATTGGCCGGCCTTGGGCGCGTGGGGCAATAAGCGCAACGCCTTGGCGTGCGCGTTGCTGATTATGCGGTATTTGAACGTAACCGAGCCCAGTTTTAAGCGTGTGCTGATTCCGTCTTACCGCGAACTGAAAGACTGCCTGCAAATTGACGAAAACGCCGTTGCCTCGTTGGAACTGGTAAAAAGCCAAGAGGGGGGCAGAAAGGGCAGTTTGTGGGCGTTATTAGACAAAACCAAAACCGCTGTGGGCAGCCGTAAATTAAAGGAGTGGATTTTGCACCCGTTAATGGACCCGGCGGACATTAGCGAACGCCAAAACGCGGTAGAAGGGTTTGTAAATAACCAATCCGCGCTGGCCGATTTGTCTGCGCTTTTGGAAAATATTTCCGATATTGAGCGCATTATGACGCGCACCGCCACGGGCACCGCTTCCCCGCGGGATATGTCCGGCCTGCGCAATTCCCTTTTAAATGTGGACCCGATTGCCCGCTGGTTTGAGGAGTACGGACAAATCGTGCCGCGCTTGGATGCTTCCTTAAAAGAACATTTGCCTGTGCTGCGCGATATGGCGCGCGTGCTGTACGATGCTATCAGCGAAAACCCACCCTTAAAAATTTCGGACGGACACGTCATCCGCCAAGGCTACAACGCCGAATTGGACGAACTGCGCTCGCTCAAAGCCAACAGTAATAAATGTATGGAGGAAATCTGCGCGCGTGAACGCGAAAAAACAGGCATTACCACCTTAAAGGTGGGATACACCTCCGTTTTTGGGTATTATTTTGAAGTTACCAAGAGCCACATTTCCAAGGTGCCTTATAATTATGTGCGCAAGCAGACTTTGGTAAACGCCGAGCGTTTTATTACCGAGGAACTCAAACAACTGGAAGATAAAATTTTAAACGCCGAGCAAAAAATTATCCGCTTGGAGAGCAGTTTGTTTGACGAAGTCCGCAAAACCTTGGCGGCGCAGATTAACCATTTAAAGGCGTTTGCGCATATCGTGTCGGAATTGGACGTATATATGTCCCTTGCGCTGGACGCAATGAAGGGCAACTGGACAAAACCCGAGGTAAATAGCGGTACCGAACTATATTATGAAAACGGACGGCACCCGCTGGTGGAAGCCACCTTGCCTGCGGGCAGTTTTGTGCCGAACAATTTGGATATTGGAACCCCGCAGACACAAATTATGCTGATTACCGGCCCCAATATGGGCGGTAAGAGCGTCTTTTTAAAGCAAACGGCTATCATTACAATTTTGGCGCAAATGGGCAGTTTTGTGCCCGCCACCGCCGCGCGCTTGGGCGTGGTAGATAAGATTATGACGCGTATCGGCGCGCACGACGCGCTGGGGCGCGGAAATTCTACCTTTATGGTGGAAATGAATGAAACCGCCCACATTTTGGCCTCTATGACCCCGCGCAGTTTGATTTTGTTGGATGAAGTCGGCCGCGGGACCTCTACCTTTGACGGTATTTCTATTGCGTGGGCCATTGTGGAATATTTGTATAAGCCGCACGGTGGCCCCAAGGTGCTGTTTGCCACGCACTATTTTGAACTGGTGGACTTGGAAAATAAATACGCCAGCGTGCGCAACTATCACGTGGAAGCCAAGGAATACCAAGACTCTACCGGCGAGAGTAAATTGGCGTTTTTGTACCAAATTTTGCCCGGCGCGGCGGACCGCTCGTACGGGATTCACGTGGCCGAGATTGCGGGCTTGCCCGCCGCCTGCACCTTGCGCGCTAAAAAGGTGCTAAAAGATTTGGAAGCCAAAAAAGGCTCCAAAATTTCCGCCAAGGAACACGATATGGTGAAGGATTTGTTTTCCTCGCCCATTGTGGAGGAAATAAAACTGGCCGATACCGACCAGTTGACCCCTATGGCAGCGTTGCAGTTAATTTGCGAGTGGAAGAAACGGATTAATGAGTAATATTCACGTTCTGGACGAAAAAACAGCCGGAAAAATCGCCGCGGGCGAGGTAATTGAACGCCCGGCGGGCGTGCTTAAAGAACTGCTGGAAAACGCGGTGGATGCGGGCGCGACGGCTATCAACATTGATATTGAGGGCGCGGGCCGGACCTTAATCCGCATTAACGATAACGGCTGCGGGATGAGCGAGGAAGACCTGTTGTTAAGTATCCAGCGCCACGCCACCAGCAAAATTAATTCGTTTAGTGATTTGGAAACCTTGCAAACCTTTGGCTTCCGCGGGGAAGCCCTGTATTCGGTGGCGGCGGTGTCGCGGATGACGATTACCAGTTGCCAGGCGGGCGGCCAGGGCCACCGGGTGGAAATCCACGCCGGAAAAGTGTTTGCCCAAAGCCCGGCGCCGTCTATCAAGGGTACGACGGTGGAAATACGTGATTTGTTTTATAACGTACCCGCGCGGCTTAAATTTTTAAAGAGCGATTCGTATGAACGGGCCTGCCTGTTAAAGGTAATTGAGGAAAGCGCACTTGCCAATTTAACGGTGGGCTACCGTGTGATGATTAACGGTCGTTCCGTGTATGACTTGCCCGCGCAAACGGGCGAACTGCCGCAAAGCGCCATTAACCGCGCCAAACATATTTTAGGGGACGAGGTGGCGCAGTCGCTTTTATTTAAAGAATTTGACGAACTGGGCCTAAAACTCTTTTTAACGCCCGCGGATAAATTGGTTTCCGTGCGGGATATGCAGTACATTTTTGTAAACCGCCGCCCGATTGATTCCAAAACCGTCCAGCAGGCTATTTATAAGGCATATCAAAACGTCCGCCCCAAGGACCGCCACCCAGCGTTTTTGGTGTATATGACGCTAAACCCCTCCGATTTTGATGTAAATATTCACCCGCAAAAGCGCGATATCCGCTTTGTAAACGAAAGTAAGGTGTTTGGCTTTGTAATGAACGCGGCGGGCGAAACCATCTTCAAAAATGCGCGCCCGGTGGAAGTAACGCTCGCGCCTAAAATAGATTTGCCCGCCTCCGCGCAACCGGCGGCGGAAAAATTATTTATGCCCTCACCAATGGAAACCTTTGCCAAAACGGTGGCGGAGCCTTTAAAATTGGGCGACTTTAAACCTAAAAGTACCTTTACTCTGCGGGAAACTGAGGAACCCGCTGAATATGTGGCCCGGCCCGAAGAAGCCCCCAAACAGGTGTCCTTTCCTGTTCAGACGGCCCCGGCAGAGCCTGAGGACGCGCCGCAACAAACGGATTTTGTTTCCGAGGGTGCGCCGGAGTGGTATCACGGCCCGTACCGTTATTTGGGCCAGTTACAGCGCAGTTATTTACTGTTTGAAAACCCGCTCGGGCTGGTGGTCATTGACCAACACGCCGCTCAGGAACGCGTACTTTTTGAACACTATTTGGAAGCGTTTGAAGCCCGCTCCGTAAAGGTGCAAAAACTTTTGTTCCCCGTTCACGTGGATTTGCCGCCGTCTAATGCCGAAACACTTTTGTCTTGGTCTGATTGGCTCAAAACGGCGGGCTTTGAGTTGGAACCCTTTTCCGCCCGCACCGTGCTGGTGCGCACAATGCCGCATATGATTCGCTTCAAAGAGGACGATATGAAGGAGTTTATCATATCCCTCTCGCAGGTGGTGGGCGACCCGTCCAAATCCACCGAAACCTTAAAGCGTAAAATGGTGGCAATGCTGGCCTGCAAAAAGGCCATTAAGGCGCACGATCAAATATCGCCCGCCGAGGCCGAAGGCCTTTTGGAGAATATGAAGAAGTGTAAGGACGGTATGCATTGCCCGCACGGCCGCCCGTGCGTAGCGCAACTGGATATGAAGCAGTTGGATAAACTCTTCGGCCGCTAATTTGCCAAACGCCTAATAAAAAGCCCCGCTTACTGCGGGGCTTTTTGCAAGAGTAAAATGCGTTTGTGTCCCTAGGTCCGGTCCCCTTTCTTTTCAGGCGAAAAAAAGGTATCCTGTATTATATATATCTATTGGAGGGTTTATGTCTGATATTCCCGTTTTGGAACGTGTTTTATTTTCGCAGGAGCAACTCGCGGCGCGCTGTGCTGAACTCGGCCGCCAAATTTCCGCCGATTACCGCGGCAAACAGCCACTGTTTGTAGGCATTTTGCGCGGGTGCATTTTGTTTTATGCCGATTTAATGAAGAACATCAGCGTAGATTGCAATATGGACTTTATGTGCTTGTCCTCTTATGCGGGCGGCACGGCCAGCACGGGCCAAGTACGCACGATGTTGGATTTGCGCGAAAGCATTAAGGGCCGCCACGTTGTGATTGTGGAAGATATTGTAGATACCGGGCTTACCTTGGATTATCTGCTTGGCAACTTAAAAAACCGCGGCGCGGCCAGCATTGAAATTTGCTGCCTGCTGGATAAACCCTGCAACCGCAAGGCCGATGTCCACCCCAAATACATCGGTTTTACCGTTGGTAACGAATTTGTGATTGGGTACGGGTTGGATTACAACGAACTGTACCGCAACTTGCCGTATATTGGAGTATTTAGAAAATAATGAAGAATAATAAACGTCCGAACAGCCGCCGGATTGTATCCGTCGGGCAAATTGTAGGCTGGTTGGCTATTTTTGCGCTGGCCGTGTTGCTTTTTAATAAACAAGGCCCCAAACAAGCGGAATTAAACTATTCCGATTTTAAAAACAAAGTAGCCGCGGCCGAAGTATCGGACTTGACGGTGGCCCCGGGTGTCATTTCCGGGATGTATAAAAACCAAGACGGGCAATTTGCGCCCTTCAAAACCGTGCGTATGGAAGACCCGGACTTGGTAAACCAATTATCCGCCGCCAAAATTAAATATAAAGCCGAAAAGGACAACAGTTGGCTGGGCAATATCCTGTTCAACGTGTTGTGGATTGTGCTGTTAATCGGCTTGTGGTGGTTTATTTTTCTCCGCCCGCAAAGAAGCGATGGCAAAAGCGCGCTTAACTTTGCGCGCTCCAAAGCCAAAATGCAGGATCCTTCCCAGCAGACCGTAACCTTTAAAGATGTGGCCGGTTGCGACGAAGCCAAGGAAGAGTTGGAAGACGTTATTAAATTCTTAAAGAACCCCAAAAAGTTCCAGCGCTTGGGCGGTAAACTGCCCAAGGGCATACTTTTGTACGGGGCGCCCGGCACGGGCAAAACCCTGCTGGCCAAGGCCGTAGCAGGTGAAGCGGGCGTGGCGTTCTTTTCCGCTTCCGCTTCGGAATTTGTAGAAATGTTCGTAGGCGTGGGTGCGGCGCGCGTGCGCGACTTGTTTGACCAAGCCAAAAAGAACTCTCCCGCCATTATCTTTATTGACGAATTGGACGCCGTGGGCCGCCGCCGTTTTGCCGGTATTGGAGGCGGGCACGACGAACGCGAACAGACCTTAAACCAACTGTTAATTGAATTGGACGGTTTTGAAAGCAAACAAGGCATTATTCTAATGGCCTCTACCAACCGCCCGGACGTGCTGGATCCGGCGTTAATCCGCCCCGGCCGTTTTGACAGACATATTTCCGTCCCCGCGCCGGATTTGAAGGGCCGTGAGGAAATCTTAAAGGTCCACGCCAAAAAAGTAAAATTGGGCGCAGATGTGGATTTGAAGGTGGTTGCCAAGGGGACGCCCGGCTTTGTAGGGGCGGATTTGGCTAACGTCATTAACGAGGCCGCCATTTTGGCCGCCCGCGCGGACGAGGAGGCCGTAACCTCTGCTGATATGGACGAAGCCATTGAACGCGTGATTGCGGGCCCGCAAAAAAAGAGCCGTATTATCTCCAAGCACGAACAGCGCGTTATTGCCGCGCACGAGTGCGGGCATACTATTGTGGCGCGCTTGACGAACCACTCGGACCCCGTGCATAAGGTTACCATTATCCCCCGCGGACAAGCCTTGGGTTACACCTTGCAACTGCCGCTGGAAGATAAATTTTTAACCAGCAAGTCTGAACTCTTGGATAAACTGTGCATCTTGCTGGCCGGACGCGCCGCCGAAGAAATTGTATTTGGCGAAATCACCTCCGGCGCCAGCGATGACCTCAACAAAACAATGGCTTATGCCCGCAAAATGGTGGTGGAATTGGGGATGAGCGAAAAACTGGGGCCGATTGCCCTGCCTAACGGCGACGACGGCGAAGTGTTTTTGGGCCGCGACCTTTCGCGCCACAAAACCTACTCCGAAGAACTCGCCCGCACCATTGATGAGGAAATACTGACTTTGATTAAATCGTCCTATGCCCGCGCGAAAGAGATAATCTCTTCCCACCGCGTTGCATTTGATAAATTGGTGGAAACCCTGCTTGCCAAAGAAGTGGTGGACGCTAAGGAAATTGACGAAATTTTGGGCTTGAAACCCGTCGCGAAGGAGGATGCTTCGCCCAAGCCCGCAGAGCAAGAACCCGTAAAAGAGGAACCGAAGGCGCCGAAAGCCGAAAAGCCGGAGGCTAAACAGGCGGAACTCTTTTAAGGCGTTTAAACTTTGGGACGGGACTAACCGCGCCGGGGCCGCTTTGCGCCCGCCGGTGCAAAAGGAAGTGTGTATGGGAAAGTATTTTGGAACCGACGGGGTCCGCGCCGTAGCAGGCCAGTTCCCGTTGGTGGATGATTTCATCCAAAAATTGGGCTATGCCGCCTTGCGCGAATTGCAGGAATACGCCAAGAACGAGCATTTAAAGCCCCAAGTGATTATCGCGCAGGACTCCCGCGCCAGCGGCCCGGCTATTTTGGCCTCGCTGGAAAAGGGTATCCGCGCCAGCGGAGCAGACGTCATCAGCGTGGGCATTGCCCCGACGCCTTGCGTGGCGTACCTCGTTAAACAGACGGGCAGTTTGTGCGGCGTGGTTATTTCCGCCAGCCACAACCCGGCTGAATTTAACGGTATTAAATTTTTTACCAATCACGGTACGAAACTCCCCGAAGAGTTGGAAAACTCCATTGAAGCCGAAATTGAATCTTTAAAAACGGTTCCCGCCCCCAAGGGTTCCCTCAAAGAAGATTTATCCTTGGTTAAAGAATACGAAAAATTTTTGATGTCCACGGTGGACGGTTCTTTATTAAAAGGTACCAAGGTCGTGCTGGACTGCGCCAACGGCGCCAGTTCCAAGGTGGCCGTAAACGTATTTGCGGGGCTCGGGATGGAGGTGGTAGTAACCGCCGCCAAGCCGGACGGCACCAACATTAACAAAAATGTCGGTGCGCTCCATACGCAGTTTATGCAGGACCTTACCAAAAAGGAAGGTGCGTTTGTCGGGTTTAGTTTTGACGGCGACGCCGACCGCGTGATTGCGTCTGACGAAAAGGGCCGCCAGTTGGACGGGGATAACATTATCGCCGCTTCCGCGCTGTGCCTGAAAAAGGAAGGCCGCTTAAATAACAATAAAGCCGTTTTAACCATTATGGCCAATTTGGGCTGTATTAATTATTTAAAGGAAAACGGCGTAGAGGTGGAACTGACCACGGTAGGGGATAAATATGTCTCCGAAGCGTTGGAAAAGGGCAACTTGTCCGTAGGGGGCGAAACCTCCGGGCATATCATCTTCCGCTACTTTGCCAACACGGGCGACGGCATTTTATCCGCCTTGCAATTTTTACAATTTGTCAAAAAATCGGGCAAACCCGTCAGTTGGTTTGCCGACCAATGGTCCAAATACCCCAGCCAATTAACGGCTGTACCGGTAACGTCTAAACCACCGCTTGCTTCTCTGCCCGGCTTTTTGTCCGGCGTGGCCGAAATTGAAAAAACGATGAACGGCCAAGGCCGCGTAATCGTGCGGTACAGCGGAACGGAACCCAAACTGCGCATTTTGGTAGAGGGGAAGGATATGTCCGCCGTCAGCCGCGTAATGAAAGAGGTGGAAGTCCTTTATAAGCAGAAAACGGAGGCGTGCAAATGAGTTTAAAGTTAGGTGTAAATATTGACCATATCGCCACCTTGCGCCAGGCGCGCCGCGCCGCGTGGCCGGACCCGGTGGACGCCGCCGCCGTATGCTTGGAAACGGGGGCCGATTTTATCGTGGTGCATTTGCGCAAAGACGAACGCCACATTAACGAGAAAGACATTGCCCGCCTGTGCAAAACCTTCCCGGGCAAAATCCATTTGGAGTGCTCCTATACGCCGGAACTGGAAAAGGCGGCGTTAAAATACAAACCGTATTCCGTGTGTATCGTGCCGGAAGAACCGGGTGAAGTAACCACCACGGGCGGCTTGAAATTTACTCCGCAGGTGGAAAAGCGCTTGCTGAAAATGATTGAACGGTTGCATAAAAAAGACATTTTGGTAAGCCTTTTTGTCAGCCCGGATGCCGCTTCTATCCGCACCGCGGCCAAACTGGGTGCGGACATTGTGGAACTGTGCACCCGTGATTACAGCGAAGCCACTACCGCCAAACAAACGCAAAAATTATTGCAAGACTTGGCCCTTTCCACCTTGCTTGCCAAGGAATTAGGGCTGGAAGTCCACGCCGGGCACGGGTTGGATTACCACAACGTGTTGGCGGTAGCCGATATTGGCGGGATGTCTTGTATGAACATTGGTTTTTCCATTGTTACGCGCTCCGTGTTTGCGGGTTTGCCCGCCGCGGTGAGCGAAATGAAGGAACTTTTATAGGAGCGTATTATGTGCGGAATTATCGGCTATGTAGGGAATAACAACTGTGTCCCCTACATTATTGACGGTTTAAAAAAATTGGAATACCGCGGATACGACTCCGCCGGGTTGGCCGTACTGCAAAACGGCAATTTGGTTACGGTCCGTGCCGTAGGCAAGGTGGCGGAACTGGAAAAAGCCACCCTGATTGCCAATCCCAAGGGTACCACGGGTATCGGCCACACGCGTTGGGCCACCCACGGCAAACCCAGCGAGGAAAACTCCCACCCGCATACCGACTGCACGGGCGATATCGTCGTAGTGCATAATGGGATTATTGAAAACTATTTAACGCTGCGCGCCAAATTGGAAGCGCGCGGACACCGCTTTAAAAGTGAAACGGATACCGAAGTAATCGCCCATTTAATTGAGGAGAACCTGCTTCACGTCCGGGCGGCCAACGACCAGGACCGTTTATTAAAGGCCGTCCAAAAAACCAATAAAGAAATTTCCGGCGCTTACGCTTACGGCGTTTTGTGGGCGCGCACGCCGGGGCTTTTGATTGGCGTTAAAAAGCAAAGCCCGATGGTGGTGGGTGTAGGCAAGAACGAAAACTTTTTAGCCTCCGACGTTCCCGCTTTCTTAAAGCACACCAATAAAGTGCTGTTTTTGGAAGAAGGCGACGTGGCCGTTTTGCACGTGGATGGCGTAACGGTGCTGGATAAAGACGGCAAAGAGAAAAAGATTAAACCCGTTAAAATTTCGTGGGACCAAAAGACCGCCGAAAAGGGCGGCTATGCCCACTTTATGTTAAAGGAAATTTACGACCAACCCCAAGCCATTGAAGACACCCTGCGCACTGCGCGCACGGACTTCGGCAAAATTTTAGGCTTGGATACCGAGGGCATCCGCCAACTGCGCAATATTCATATTATTGCGTGCGGTACGGCGTATCACGCAGGTTTGGTCGGCAAATACTATATTGAACAGTTGGCCGGAATCCCGGTCAGTGTGGACCTAGCGAGCGAATACAAATACCGCACCGTGCCGCAACTGCCGCATACGCTGGCGATTGCTATCAGCCAATCGGGCGAAACCGCCGACACCATTGGCGCCATTAAAAAGGCCAAGGAGTTGGGCTTCCGTACGTTGGCGATTTGTAATGTGCTGGGCTCGTCGCTCACGCGCACTTGCGACAGCACCTTCTTTACCCATTGCGGACCAGAAATCAGCGTGGCCTCCACCAAAGCCTTTACCAGCCAAATTACGTCTATGTATGCGCTGGCGGCGTTCTTGGGGCAGTCCAATGGTAATTTAAGTGCGGCTACCTTTGAAAAATTATACAAGGAACTTTTAGCGCTTTCCAAAGCGATGAGCGAAGCCGTTAAATTGGAGTACGAAGTGCGCCATTTAACGCGCAAAATTTACAAAGCGGACCGCTTTATCTTTTTGGGCCGCAACGTAAACTTCCCGATTGCGCTGGAAGGGGCGCTCAAATTAAAAGAAGTTTCTTACCGCAGTGCGGAAGGTTTTGCGGCGGGCGAAATTAAACACGGGCCGATATCTATTATTGATAAAGGAACGCCTGTAATTGTGATAATGCCGCACGACGCCTTGTTTGAAAAAATGCTCTCCGCTTGCCAAGAATGCCGCGCGCGCGGGGCCTTTGTGGTGGCGGTAACTACAAAAGCCGGGGCCAAATTGGCCGCGGACGTGGCAGACAAGGTGTTTATTGTGCCGCAGACAAACGAACTTTTACAGCCGGTGGTGGACGTGGTCCCGCTCCAATTTTTGGCGTATTGGATTGCCAAACGCTTGGGGTGCGATATTGACCAGCCGCGCAACTTGGCTAAAAGCGTAACGGTGGAATAATGCAGGTAATTGGCCTGGGCACGGATATCGTGGAAGTAAAACGGATAGAAGCCTTGGCCCAAAATCCGGGCGCCTTATCCCGCCTGTTTACACAGAAAGAGATTCAATATTCTTTGGCGCGCAAAAACAAGTACGAGCATTTAGCCGTGCGTTTTGCCGCCAAAGAAGCCGTTTTTAAAGCGTTGCCGTTTGCAGAAATTGCGTTTAAAAATATCCAAGTAACCAATTTGGAAAACGGCCGCCCGCAGGTAACAGTAGCGGACGAGCGCGCCAAAGATTTGGTTATTTTGGTTTCGCTCTCGCATACCAAGGAGTATGCCGCGGCAACGGCGGTGGTGCAAAAATGAATTTACTTACGCCCGAAAAAGTCCACTCTTGGCTGCCCGTCCGGCCCCAAAATGCTAACAAAGGCACCTTCGGCCGGGTGTTGGTGGTGGCGGGTTCCCGCACAATGTGCGGAGCGGGCTATCTGTGCGCCAAGAGCGCGCTTTTGGCGGGGGCAGGGCTTGTGTTTTGGGCACTTCCCGAAAGTATGCAGCCCGCTTTTGCGGCTGCTCTGCCGGAAGTAATTACGCTCCCTATGCCGGAAACGGAAAAGGGAGAATTGTCCGAAGACGCGCTTTATGAACTGACGGATTTTATGGCTGATAAAAAGCCATCCTTGGCGGTAGTAGGCCCGGGGATGGGCAAAAGCTCGCTGTTAATTCCGTTTTTGCAAACTTGTAATTTGCCTTTGGTGGCCGATGCGGATGCGCTAAATGCCCTAGCCCAGGAGCCGAATTGGACCGTTTGGTGGCCCAAAAACCGCCCTTGTATTTTTACACCGCACCCCGGCGAAATGGCGCGCCTGTTGCACACGCAAATAGCCGCCACGGCGCAGGGGCGCGTCAAACAGGTGGAAGCGTTACAGCAAAAAACGGGTAACGTGTGCTTGTTAAAAGGAGCAAACACCTTGGTAAGCGGGCACGCGGAAATCTGTCAAAACCCCACGGGTGGCCCGGCACTCGCCAAGGCTGGCTCGGGCGATGTTTTATCCGGCGTGATAGCCGGGCTGTGGGCCCAGTTGGGAACGCAAGCAGATTTTTCTGATAGCGCCTTTCGCGCCGCCTGCTGTGGCGTATATTTGCACGGCCTAGCCGGGGATTTGGCCGCGCGTAAGCGGTCAGACTATGGCGTTTTGGCAAGTGATACGGCTTCGTGTGTGCCGGAAGCAATTTGTGAACTTTTAAAATAAGGAGGACGTATGAGTCCCGTCTTAACTGTTATTGTAAGTATTGTCGGTTTGTTGGCGCTCTTGGCGTTATTTACCGTTTGGTTTTGCGTGCATTGCGCCAAAAAAGTCTTGCATCCCACGTCCAAGCGCAAACCGCTGGATGCGTGGCCGGACCAGTTTGGCCTGCCATATGAAAACGTCTATTTCAAAACTGAGGACAAGGTGCAACTGCGCGGGTGGTTTATCCCAAGTGCGGAATACTCCAATAAAACCATTATTTTAATGCACGGCTGGGGGATGAACCGCGCCGATATTTTAAAGAATACCTATTTCCTGCACGATTTGGGTTTTAACTTATTTTATTTTGATTTCCGCGCGTTGGGAGAAAGCGGCGGCAAGACGAGTTCTATCGGCTATTTGGAAATTAAAGACGCCGCGGCGGCTATCCGCTTTTTAAAGGAAACGCGCCCGCAATTTTGCGAAAAAATCGGTCTTTACGGTCTTTCTATGGGTGGTATGGTGGCCATTTGCGAGGCCGCCCGCAACCCCGAAGTCGCGTGCGTGGTGGCGGAAGCGTCTTATTATTCGTTCCGCCGTGTGGTGTCCCGCTGGGCGTGGGTGCATAACAAGGTGCCTTATTTCCCGCTTATTCCCATTATCTTGCACTACATCCGCAAAAATTTGGGCGTAAACCCGGAACGGTACAGCCCCAAGTATAATATCCCCAAAATTGCGCCGCGCCCCGTGTTTATCATCCACGGACGGTATGACAATTTGGTCCCGGCCGCGCAGGCAAAAATGCTGTTTAAAAAGGCGGGTGACCCCAAGGAAATTTGGCTCGTGCCCGGTGCGCGCCACAACAAATGCGCCGAGGTCGGCGGGTTTGAATACAAACAACGCTTGGCCGATTTCTTCCGCCAGCATTTATAATTTTACACCCGCCTTTCGGCGGGTATTTTTTGTAAGGAGCAGATATGAAGCAGTTGGTAATTTTTGATTTGGACGGTACCCTTTTAAATACGATTGCGGACCTTGCCGCGGCGGCCAATCACGCCTTGGAAGTGTTGGGCCTCCCGGTGCGGTCGCAAGCGGAGTGCCAAAGTTTTGTGGGCAACGGCGTGGGCAAGTTGTTGGAGCGCGCCCTGCCGGAAGGGAAAAAAACGCCGGAGTATATGGCTAAAATTCGCCCGGCTTTTTTTGAATATTACGACAAACACTTGGCCGATGCTACACTGCCTTATACGGGTATGGCACAGTTGCTGGCGCAGTTGCAAAAGCGCGGTATTAAACTGGCGGTAGCATCCAACAAATACCAAAGCGCCACAGAACGCTTGGTAAAACATTTCTTCCCGGATATCCATTTTACGGCGGTGCTGGGCCAACGCGAGGGAATCCCCGTAAAGCCGGACCCGACGATTGTAAACGATATTTTGTTTGTGGCGGGTTGCGCGCGCGAAGACGTACTGTATGTGGGTGATTCGGATGTGGATATGCAGACGGCCAAAAACGCCGGAGTGCGTGTTTGCGGCGTGCTGTGGGGCTTCCGCACGCGCGAGGTGCTGGCTGAATACCAGCCGGATTATTTAACCGCCGCCCCCAACGAAATTTTGGATATGGTGATGTAAAAATTTATTTTACACAATATCTATCCCCCGGCGTAGCCGGGG
>NZ_DJOA01000031.1:0-6980 GCF_002437085.1 Candidatus Avelusimicrobium stercoris
TACGCCGGGGGATAGTTATTTTCTAACAGCCTTAAAGCAATTTAGAAGCCAAATAACTACTGCTCACAATAAACCCCGGGCGTAAGCCCGAGGGATGGAGTGTGCGAACCCGCTACTAGAAAACTTTGTTTTCTCATTATGTTTAGTAGCGGGCAAAATTAAGCAACGCTGAAATTTTGGAGCAAAAGAAACCCCGAGCGTGAGCTCGGGGAGTTTCATTTTCTAACAGCCTTAAAGCAATTTAGAAGCCAAATCCGCCAGGTGGCTGCGTTCCGTCTTGGTAAACGTAATGTGCCCGTGGCTCTTTTGGCCTTTCAAGCGGTCCACCAAATAGGTAAGCCCGTTGGATTCCACATCCAAGTATGGCGTATCAATTTGGTACGGGTCGCCCGTAACAACAACCTTGGTGCCTTCGCCCGCGCGGGTTAAAATGGTCTTCATCTCGTGCGGAGTCAAGTTCTGGGCATCGTCCACAATCATATACTGGCCTGGGAGCGAGCGGCCGCGCATATGTGTAACGGAGGCGATTTCAATCTTGCCGCTGTCCAACAGGTAATGGGCTTTTTCTTCGCCTTCGTCCGGGTTGCGGCGGTCTGCCAAGAAAGCGAGGTTGTCGTAAATGGCACCCATCCACGCTTCCAATTTTTCTTCCTTGGTTCCGGGCAGGAAGCCGATGTCCTTGCCGACCGGGACGATAGAGCGGCACACCACCAAGCGGCGGTAGGCGTTTTCGTCCATTGTGCGCTGTAAGCCCGTGGCCAGCGTGATAAGCGTTTTACCCGTGCCCGCCGTACCGACGAGGGTTACAATGTCCAAACTGTCGTCAAGCAGCAGTTCCATTGCAAAGCGCTGTTCTTTGTTTAGCGGTTTAATGCCCCAAGCCGTCGGTTCCTGGGCGGAAAGCGGGCGCAGTACAAATTCCCCGCTGTTGGCCACGCGCCCGATAGCGGATTTTTTGCTCCCGTCGGACGCCTTTAAAATAATAAACTCGTTGGGATAATAAACCGCCGGGTCCACCGGGAGTTTTTTGTCGCGGTAGAACGCGTCAATCTGTTCCGCCGGAACTTCCAGTTCCGCTACGCCCGTGTACAGTTCGTCCACATTTACCTTATCGGACGTGTAGTCCTGTGATTCTAGGCCCAAGGCCTCGGCTTTCAGGCGCATATTAATATCCTTAGTTACCACAATTACGGGCGCGGCGTTCTTGCGGTAAGAGCCTTCCTTTTTGCTTAACGTATAGGCAATGTTTAAAATGGAGTTATCCGCCTTGTTAAACGCCAAGGACTGCGGCAAAATGTTGGGTTTATCCAATTCAATTTTGAGGATTCCGCCCTTGTCCAGTTTTACGCCTTCGTTCAGGCGCCCGTGGGAGCGCATTTCATCCAGCGAGCGGGACACCATACGCGCGTTTTTGCCGCGGGTGTCGCCCTCGCTTTTAAAGGCGTCCAACTCTTCAATGACGGCCATAGGGATAATAATGTCGTTATCCTCAAAGGCGTGCAGGCAGTTTACGTCGTGCAGAAGCACATTGGTATCTAGTATGAATGTTTTTTTCATAAGCCCCTCTTGTAGTGGCCCGTTGTAGGACGGGTTAATTATAGTATAGCCTTTCTTTCGCCGTAGTCAAGGGCTTTTCTCGTCGGTTGGAGCAAAAAATGTATATTTTGGCTAAAATATATATATGAAATATCTTTGCATACACGGACACTTTTACCAGCCACCGCGCGAAAATGCGTGGCTGGAAGAAATAGAAATTCAGGACAGCGCCGCCCCGTATCACGATTGGAACAGCCGCATTTGCGCGGAGTGCTACGCGCCGAACGCCTTGGCGCGCGTGCTGGACGGTAATAAAGATTTAATAGATTTAACCAACAATTATTCCCGCATTAGTTTTAACTTTGGTCCTACCCTGCTCTCTTGGATGGAAAAGGAAGAACCGCAGGTGTATCAGGCGGTGCAGGAGGCCGACCGTATCAGCCGCAAACGCTTTGGCGGCCACGGCAGCGCGATTGCCCAAGTGTATAACCATATGATTTTGCCGCTTGCCAACGCGCACGATAAAGTAACCCAGGTGCGCTGGGGCATTGCGGATTTTGAAAAACGCTTCGGCCGCAAACCCGAGGCTATTTGGCTGGCGGAAACGGCCTGCAATACCGAAACGCTGGAAGTTTTGGCCGCCGAGGGGATGAAATTTGTTATTTTGGCTCCCGGCCAATGTGCCCGCGTGCGCAAAATCGGCGAAAGCAAATGGCAGGAAGTCGGCTCCCGCGTGGACCCCAAGCGGGCGTACCGCTGTAATTTGCCCAGCGAAAAAAGTATTGCGCTGTTCTTTTATGACGGGCCCGTGTCGCAGGGAATTGCTTTTTCGGACACCTTGTCTTCGGGCGAAAAATTTGCCGCCCGCTTATTAGGCACTTATAACGCCGGGGACGAAGCGCAATTAATGCACATTGCCACTGATGGCGAAACGTACGGGCATCACCAAAAATTTGCCGAAATGGCCTTGGCCTACTGCCTTAAAAAGGTAGAGGAAACGCCGGGAGTGGAACTAACTGTTTACGGGGAGTTTTTGGAAAAATATCCGCCGCAGTACGAGGCGCAGATTGTAGAAAACACCTCGTGGAGTTGTTTTCACGGCGTGGAACGCTGGCGCGCAGACTGCGGGTGCAATTCGGGGATGAAGCCCGGCTGGAACCAAAAATGGCGCGGGCCGCTGCGCGATGCGTTAGATTATGTGCGCGACGAAATGGTAAAAACCTTTGAAACCGTGGGCGCGCAGTATTTTAAAGACCCGTGGGCTGCGCGTAATGATTATATTGATTTGATTTTGGACCGGTCGTTGGACGCCCAGCACCGCTTTTTCTTAAAGTATGCTACGGAAAAGGCGTGGCGGGACCGCCCTACGGCGCTAATGCTTCTGGAAATGCAGCGCAACGCTATGCTGATGTACACCAGTTGCGGGTGGTTCTTTGACGAAATCAGCGGTATAGAAACCGTGCAGATTATGCAATATGCCGCGCGCGCCATTGAACTTAACCGCGTGATTACGGGCGTGGATTTGGAGCCGGCCTTTATGGATAAGTTGGCCTTGGCGCCCAGTAACTTAAAGGAACTTAAAAACGGCCGCGTGGTGTATGAGCGGTACGTAAAACCGCAGGCAATGCCGATTGAAAAAATTGCGCTGGAATTTGTGGTGTCGGCCCTGGCGGACGAAACCGCCAACCCCAAGCGCGCCTACGAGTGCGATGTGTTAAATTACACGCCTATCCGTTTGTCCGTGCCCGGGGTTCACTTGTCCTACGGGGATATTACGCTTAAATCCCGCACGACGCTGTTGGAACGCCAAATGCACTTTGCGGTCTTTCAGCGCGGTTCGGCGGAGTTTGTCTGCGCGGCGGGCGAAGCGGGCAAAATGGACCGCAACGCGGTTTTTGCCCAAATGGAGCGGCTGTTTAAAGACGGGAAGTACGATGAGTGTGCTGAATTTACCCGCCAGTCGTTTGAAAAGACCTATCCGCTTATTTCTATGTTCCAAGACGTCCGGCGCAAGGTGGTGGACCTCGTTTTGCGCAAAATGGACGAGCAAATGGACGCCAAATTTACCGAAGTGTTTGAACGCCAATACCCGGTGGTGCGCGGTCTGCAACTGATCGGCGCGCCGATTCCCAAGCCGTTTTTGCGCGTGGCGGAATTTGTGCTGTCGGCGGATTTAAAGGCCGAGTTCCGCGCCGCCAACGTAAATGTAAACGCGGTAGAGGAACTAATGGAAGACGTGAAAACCTTGGGGTTGGACGTTTCGCGCGGCCCGGTGCGGGATGCGGTAACCGAAAAGTTGACCTTCTTGGCGTTTTCGTTTGCGCGCAATCCGGCCGATAAAGCCTGCGCGCTAAAACTGGTGGAATTTTTAAACTATGCGGAAATCTTCGGCTTTGAGCCGGACACGGTAAAAGCGCAGGAGTTTGTGTTCTTTGGCTTAAAGGCCTTAGGGGCGGAAGCCAAAACCAAGGATATTTTGCGTGCCTTGGCGCGTAAGTTAAAAATTGCCCTGTAAGTTTTTTGGACAGTAAAAACGGCCCCGCGCCAATCTCGCGCGGGGCCGTTTTGCATTAAGCCAAAATCACATTGGATCGCGTTTTAAGGGGAGTTTTTCCATAGCGGCTAATTTCTTTTTGGCCAGCGGTTCCCCTTGTTGTACGGCCATTAAATAATAGTGCAGGGCTTGGCTTGGGTCCTTTTCTACGCCCACGCCGCGCTCGTACAAATCGCCTACTAAGGTTTGGGCCAAGGGGCTCTTGTCCTCGGCGGCGGCCTTCATTAGTTCAAAGCCTTTTTTTTCGTCCTTTTGCGTGCCGATACCGTGCAGATAGCAAATAGCCCAGTTCACACGCCCCTCAAAATCGCCCGCTTCCGCCGCAGCCTTATACCATTGGAAGGTTTTGCCCAAATTCTGCGGGCAGCCGTGCCCGGCGTTATACAACCCTGCCAGGGCCGTCATTGCGCGCGTATGGCCGTTTTTGGCTGCCGTATCAAACCAATTAAAGGCTTGTCGGTAGTCTTGAATTACCTTTTTGCCTTGGTAATACATTAGGCCCATTTGGTATTGGGCTTCCGGGTCGCCCTGGGAAGCCTTTTGCAAGGTTTGCTTAAAGGGATTGTGGGCGTATTGGCGCAGGAAAAATAAAGCCAGCGCCAAAATAAAAATAACCGTTAGTCCTGTGCGCGTTTCAATCAGTTCCATAACGCTCCTATTTGGTTTTTACCAATTTGCGGTTGGTTAAAGTATAGACTTCGTCCGCATAGTCGGCGGCGCGGACGTCGTGCGTAACCATTAAAATAGTAAGGCCTTTGTCCTTACTCATTTTGGCAAAATCTTGGAAGACCTGCTCCTTACGGGCCGTATCCAGGTTGCCCGTGGGTTCGTCCGCCAGCAAAAGGGCGGGCTCGTTGCGAAGTGCGCGCGCAATGCTGGCGCGTTGTTTTTCGCCGCCCGACAGGTCTGCCGGCAGTTTGTGGCTGATAGCGCCCAAGCCCAAATTTTCCAAGAGCGCTTGGGCTTTTTTCGGGTCCGGTTTGCCGCGCATTAAGGCGGGCATATCCACATTTTCCAAGAGGGAAAATTCGGGCAGTAATCCGTCAAACTGAAAGACAAACCCCATTTTTTTAAGGCGCAAGGCTGAGCGGGCGGCTTCACTTTTAAGCGCGGTGATTTCTTCCCCATCCACAAAAATCTTGCCCGAGGTTGGCTTGTCCAGCATAGCAATTAAGTTTAAAAGCGTGCTTTTGCCCGAGCCGCTGGGCCCTAATAGAACGGTAAATTTGCCGCGTTTAATGGTAAGCGACACATCCTCCAATACGCAGAGGTCTTCTTCGTCGCCTTGTCCGTAAATTTTGGTTAAATGTTCAAGCGTAATCATATCATCCGTACCGTATCGCGTCCGTGGGATGTACGCGCGAAGCCTTTACCGCCGGGTACAAGCCCGCCACGAAGCAAATTAAATAACTGCCGCCTACCACGGCTACAATGTCCCACAACTGCATCCGCACGGGGACCTTGGTTAAATAGTAAATGTCGCCGGGGAGTTCCACAATATTAAAGGTGGCGATGATCCAGCACAGCAGGCACGCCAAAAGCAGCCCCAGCACAATGCCCAATGTGGCAATGACCATCGCTTCCCACATAAACACCTTGCGGATGAGTTTGGGGCTCGCGCCCATTGCGCGCATAATGCCGATGTCGCGCAGTTTTTCGGTGCCCAGCAAAATAAGGTTACCCGCAATGTTGAGCGAAGCCACGCCGATAATCAAAAATAAAATGATAAACATCATTGCTTTTTCCAGTTTTAAGGCCGCATAAAGCGTGCTGTTTAACTGGGCGAAGGTTTTGACGGAGTAGCCGTAACCCACCACGGGGCGGATTTGTTCGGCGGCTTTTTCGGCGTCGTTAATGTTGTGCAGACGCACGGCTAGGCCGGTGGTGCCCTGTTTGAGCCCGAAGAAATCGCTGGCGTGGCCTAAGGTGGTGTAGGCGATGGTATTGTCAAACTCGTAGTACCCGGTGCGCAAAAGGCCGCTAATGCGAAATTTTTTCATTTTGGGGAACATCCCCGCCGAAGTGGAAATGGATTGGGGGGAAATGAGTACGACGTCGTCGCCGATATCGGCCCCCAAATTGGCGGCCAGTTCCGTGCCCAATACTAAGGGCGGCGGAGCGTCTTTATCCCAATCGGGCGTAAAGGATCCGTCCACCAGCGAGTCCGCCAGATTGTTAATCTTTTTTTCCTGTTCCGGGTCCAGCCCTCGGACGATTAAGCCCACGCTTTGCCCGGCATAGGTGATAATGCCCTGTCCGTAAATGTGCGGGGCGGCGGCCTCTACCAGCGGCAATTTTTCCAAGGCGGCGATTTTCTTTTGATATGTCTCTTTGCGCATACGGCCAAAGATAAGGATATGGCTTTGCGCGCCGATGACTTTGTCTTTGATGTCGGTTTGAAAGCCGTTCATAACGGATAAAGTGGTAATGAGTGCGGCCACCCCCACACTGACGCCCGCCACGCCGATAAGCGTGGTGATAAAGGCGAAGAGCCCTTGGCGGCGCGTTAAGTAGCGCACGGCGATAAAACGTTCAAATTTCATAGTTGTATTTTACCTTATTTAAAGGGCGCTTGGGAAAAATGGGGGGAATAAAAAGAGGGCATACTGGGTATAAAGACTAGGATGACGACACCCACCAACTACCCAATCAGTAGATTCTGAAACCTATTAATAGACCCCGTACAGAAACACTACGGGGTGCCGCCTGGCGGTATGGGCGGCAATTCAGGATGACTTTTTTTTATAACAGCCTTACTTTTTTATTGTTGCCGTTTCGTTTGTTTGCGACATTACAAAAAGAGTGTTGCCCAATAAATCAAAAGGGCGCGGAAAATCTGCCGCCTGCAAGGCGCCGTCCGCTGGACTGAATGAAACTCCCCGAGCTCACG
>NZ_DJOA01000031.1:7113-14431 GCF_002437085.1 Candidatus Avelusimicrobium stercoris
TTGTGAGCAGTAGTTATAAAAAACACCCCGCGTTTGTTTTTTGCACGCGGGGAGTTGGAATATACAAAACAACTTTATTTCTTTTCTTCTTCTTTTTTCTCGTTCTCGTTTTCGTCCAACTTTTTGAGCGTGGGGAACAAGATAATCTCGCGGATAGAGTCTTGGCCGGTAAGCATCATAATAATACGGTCTATACCAATACCCATACCGCCGGTGGGCGGCATACCGCTTTCCATTGCTTCAATGTAGTCGGCGTCCAAAATATCGGCGTTGTTGGCGTCTTCGCCCTTGGCTACGGCCTTGGCGGCGGCTTGGTCTTTCAAGCGCTGCAACTGGTCCGCCGGGTCGTTCAACTCAGTGTAAGCGTTGCCGAGTTCCTGCCCATTTACAAACACCTCAAAGCGTTCCACCAGTTCCGGGTCGCCCGGTTTGGTCTTGGAGAACGGACTTACCGCCGTGGGGTATTCCATAGCAATAACCGGGTTGTGATAATCGGCCAGCAGTTTGCCTTCAAAAAGTTCGTCAAAAATGGAGGAATCGCTGTCGTTAGGGCCGAATTTTACGCCTTGTTCGCGGGCGACTTCTTCCAGTTTGGCGCGGTTAAAGTGGCGGCCATTTAATACTTCGTGAATATCGTGGCCGAATTTTTCCTTCCACGCCACCGGGATATAGAGGCGTTTAAAGGGCGGTCTTAAATCCACATCATAGCCACGGAAGTGAATCTTTTCCGCACCGATAGCCTTGGCGGCATTGCCCAAAATTTCGTCAAACAAATCCGCCATTGTGTTTACGTCCCCGTACGCCTGATAGAGTTCCATCATCGTAAATTCAGGGTTGTGGGTCGTATCAATACCTTCGTTGCGGAACATATGGCCGATTTCGTAAATCTTATCCATACCGCCGATGATTAAGCGTTTGTGGTACAGTTCCAACGCAATGCGCATAAAGAGCGGCATCTTTAAGGCGTTGTGGTACGTTTCAAACGGGCGTGCAATCGCGCCGCCGGAATCGGGGTTCAAAATTGGGGTATCTACTTCCAAAAAGCCCTTTTCGTCCAAGGTTTTGCGGATAGACGAAATGATTTTGGCGCGTTTAATAAAAATTTCTTTTACGTCTTCGTTGGCGATTAAATCCAAGTGGCGTTTGCGGAAGCGGACCTCGGTGTCCTGCAAACCGTGGTATTTTTCCGGCATCGGGCGGATAGCCTTGGAAAGGAGCGTAAGTTTGGTTACTTTAATGGTTTTTTCGCCCGTTTTGGTAACAAATACGTGCCCGGTTACGGACACAAAATCGCCCACCGCAATATGCTTTTTAAAGAACGCGTAGGGTTCGTCGCCCAAGTTATCTTTGGCAATGTAGAGTTGCACGCGGCCCGAAAAGTCGCGCAGGTGCGCAAAGGCGGCCTTGCCCATTAAGCGCAGTTGCATTAATCTGCCGGCGGTAATGGCTTCGGCCCCTTCGGGGGAGTCCTTGGCTTGCTGGCAGGAAATCTGTTTTTCACAGCGGTTGGGGTAAGGGGTTACACCCAGTTGGCGGATTTCTTCTACTTCCGCATAGCGCCGGGCGATGATTTCGTCCAGCGAATTGTTATGCTGTTGCGTATGTTCGGTTGACATCTGTAAAACCTCTGTATTTTATATTACCTATATTTTAGCAAATTGGAGGGGGTAATAATGATACAATAATCAACGGAGGATTTTATGAAACGGAACACGATTTTATTAATTTTAGTGATTGGCGCGCTGATTAGCGGCGGGCTGTATTACCGTTACCACGGCGAGGAAACCGACGAACGCGGCGCCACCAAATTAATGCAGGCGTTGGAGCACGAGGAGCAATTAAGCAAGGAAACCGCGCGCTTAATCAAACGCAGCGACGACGTAAACGAACGGGATTTAGCCGGGCAAACCGCGCTGTTTTATGCGGCGCGCCACGCTAAGGACCCGCAAGCCGTGCGCAATTTAATGGCGGCGGGGGCGGATGCGTACATTACGGATAACGAGGGCCGTACCGCACTAATGAACGCGGCGCAATATAACGGGTCTGTGGCGGTGGTGGAGGAACTCGTTAAAAACGCTTCGCACGTCAATTTGCAGGATAAAGCGGGTGAAACGGCGCTTTTATTGGCGGCTAAAAACAATACGGCGGACGTGATAAAGGTATTGCTCCGCGCCAAGGCTAACCCGGATATTGCCGGGCCGGACGGCAAAACGCCCGCGCAGGAACTGGCCGAAAACAAGAAACTATCCGACGAAGAGAAAACCGATTACCGCCAAGCAATGTTAGTGCTTTCCATTTTACAACCGCAACACTTGGAATAAGAAAAAAATTTAGGCCCCGCATATGCGAGGCCCAAATTTTCCTGCGCCCACCAGGACTTGCCTTCCAGTAAAATTCCTGACGGAATTTTCTTGCAGGCCGGGCTCGCGGTGTTTACCTTTCAGCGCCCATCGCTTCAAACAAAAACATCGCTCCGCCTTTCAAGTCTGGACGCACACCAAGCAGTTGGTGTGCTTGAACGCAAAAAAGCCCACGCTTGCGCGTAGGCTTTTGAATACTGCGCCCACCAGGACTTGAACCTGGAACCCACCGATTATGAGTCGGTTGCTCTAACCGATTGAGCTATAGGCGCTAAATCTATTTTTTATTATAACAAATTAAAGCGCCGGGCGGGATAATAAGAAAAAATTGCACCGTTTTACTAAAATGTGCTAAAATATTTATGTTAATCCGGGATGGTGTAATGGTAACACGGATGCCTCTGGAGCATTAATTCTAGGTTCGAGTCCTAGTCCCGGAACCAGATTTGAAAACCGCCTCTTTTGAGGCGGTTATTTTTTGTTCCGGGACAGCTGGCAAACTGCTTTGCCTGCGTTAGGCCGAGAAAGCCGCAGCGATGTATGAGTTTTGCCGTTAGGCAAAGGCGAATACCGCGAGGCGGGGCCGCGAGCCGCGCGCGTCAGCAAGCGGACTTGTGTCCGAGTTTCCACCGGAACCAGATTTTAAAACCGCTTCTTTTGGGGCGGTTATTTTTTGTTCCGGGACAGCTGGCAAACTGCTTTGCCTGCGTTAGGACGAAAAAACACGCGCGCCCCGCAGGGGGATGACATTTTGCTTTTTTTCTGCTACCATACGGGTATGAACCTGTTTTGGCGCGCGATGTGTGTTTTATCTCTTTCCCTTTTTGCGTCAGGTCCGCTGGCGGCGCAAAGCGTGCGCGCGTTTGTGCCCCGCAATATCAAAACATCCTTTAAAGTGCAGGTGCCACGTACCGTTAAGGTCCCCTCTTTTACTTCCGTATCTGCCGTACAGGTAATTCCCATGCGCCCGGATGTGCAAAAGGCTTTGGCTTCTTGCGTATTAACTCCGGGGATAAAGGCGCGCCTGTCTGCATTTCATATAAAAGATTTGCCGGGCGGCGTAACGGAAATATCTCTTCCCAAAAAATCACTCTTATTAACCGATACGCACGCTGGAACCCGAGCGGTGGCAATGGTGCAAAAGCATAAAAAATTGTCTAAACCGCAGGCTCTTGCTTGGCTTGCCGGGCACCCCCAAGAGGCCGCACTTATTTATGGGCTTCCGCGTTTTACGGGTCAGGCGTATGTTATTCGCGATTTAAAAACCGTCCAATGGCGGGAAAACCCGTGGGAGGAAACCGCCGCCCTGCGCAATACGCCGTACCCGGCTCCGCGCTATGCGTTTGATTTGCTTCGCGGGATGCGTTTGTCTGCGGACGGAAAGGATTTACGCAATATTTTTAAAAACGGGCTGGACGTAAACAAAGCCTATGACTACCAAACCGCTTGGCCCGTGCTTCACTTTTCCCAAGACCCGGATTTTGCCGTTCGCTTTGCAATGAGCGAGGAAAAGCCCATTTCCATTATGTTGCACGTCGGCGGACTTATCCCGCCACACTACCGCACGCAGAGATTGCACATACAGGAATTTACTACGCCTAAAAGTATTCCTACCAAACAAATTATGCAAATAAGCGCATTTTTAAAGGTGGGGAAAAAGCCTTGCTGGGGCCAGTTGGATTTGCTTCCCAGCGGGAACTTTTTATTCCGTCCGTATGATATTTCTCTTACAAAAGACCCGTCATTTGTGGAGCGGGATTCGCACTTGTACGAGGTTCTTCCGCAAGACCGTATTCCTCACCGGGCCAAATAAAACGCTCCTCTCTATTTTTTTATGGGGTTTTTAGCCTAAAATTGGTACAATATACACGTTCGGGGCATGGCTCAAGTGGTAGAGCGCCCGCTTTGGGAGCGGGAGGTTCCCGGTTCAAGTCCGGGTGCCCCGATAAAGGTTTTTATATGGCCCAACAGCGTTCCTGTATCTTCAATTTTTTGCACACTCCTGCCGACATAGCGGACAAAACGGTAACAGACGGTATCCAAACCGTGGTTTCCCGCGTGTTTAAAGCGCCGTTTCCCTTTTCATCTTTTGTTTTGTCTGCCGGGTTTCGCTCTCCGGCGGACGGTTGGCTGCTGTTGGAAGCGCAGGTGTGTGTAAAGGAAAAATGGAGCGGATTTTATAAGTTGGGGCTTTTGTCCGGCAAAATGAAGAGCAGTTTCCCCGCGCAAGAGGACGCTTTCGGGCGTGTGGCGACGGATGAACTGGTTTTGTCGGCCCCGGCGGAAGCCTACCGCTACCGCTTAAAATTGTTTGGCGGGGCGGAAGTAACCTCGTTGGCGGTAACGGCAGTAAGCGCTTCTTTTGCGTATGACGAAAAAATCGCCGCCCGCTTGCCCGTAGGTTCGTTTGAACACGAAGTAACCCCCATTTCCCAAATGGAGCAAACCCACCCGGACCGCCGCCGCATTTGTAGCCCCACTTCGCTTTGTATGGCATTAAATGCGTTAGGCATTAAAACCGCTTTAAAGGATTTTTTAGAAGAGGTTTTTGACCAGACTGCGGGCATTTTTGGCAACTGGGTTTTTAATGTGTCCGCGGCTTCGGCCCGCGGGGCAGAGTCGTATGTGCGGCGGTTTAGTGCGCTAAGCGAACTTAAAAATTTTGTAGCGGAAGACTCCTTGGTGGTGGCCAGTATCGGCTATAACCGCGGGGAACTCGCGGGTGCGGCCATAGAGCATACGCCCGGGCACTTGGTGTTAATCCGGGGTTGGAAGGACGGAAAAATTTTAGTGGCGGACCCGGCCGCTTTAAAAAAAGATTTAGTTTTGCGCGCCTACGACGCGCGGGAATTTGCAAAAGCGTGGCTGTGCAATAAAAAAGGCGCCGCGTATGTGGTGAGGAAAAAATGAAGAAATGTTTACTGTTTATGTGTGCCGTGTTGTTATTTTCGGCCTGCGCCAAACAAGATATGAAGGATACCTTGGTGGTGGCGCACAAAGGGGAAATGGAATCCCTGGACCCGGTTTATTCGTATGACGGGGTAACCCACGGGCTGTTAATTAACGTGTATGATACCCTTTTAAAGTTTGACGGTTCCTCGCTGACTGATTTGCTTCCGTCCGTTTCCACGGCAGTACCCAGCAAGGAAAACGGACTCATCTCCGCCGACGGCCGCACTTATACCTTTCCTATCCGCAAAGGGATTAAATTCCAAGGCGGGGAAGACCTGACCCCCGAGGATGTGCGTTATTCGTTGTTGCGCTTTTTGTTATCCGATGTGTCCGGCGGGCCGTCCAGTTTATTATTGGAGCCGGTTTTGGGCGTATCCTCTACGCGTAATGACAAGGGCGAAATCGTAGTCAATTTTAAGGACGCCGCCAACGCCATACGCGTGGATGGGGATAATGTGGTGGTAACGCTCAAACGGCCGTTTGCGCCGTTTCTTTCCATTATTGCGCGGTGGAGTTACATCGTCAGTAAGGATTGGGCGGCTTCTCACGGGGCGTGGGACGGTACGGAAGAAACTTGGAAGCAGTTTAACAACTTTGCCAGGGATTCCTCCCCGTTCTTTGCGGTGGCCAACGGTTCGGGCCCGTTTAGCGTGGCGCGCTGGGATATTGCCGCCAAACGCTTGACCTTGGCCGCGAACGAAAATTATTTTGCGGGTGCGCCTAAATTAAAATTTATCCATATGCTGACGGTAGATGAACCCTCTACACTGCGGCTAATGTTGGAAACGGGCGATGCGGACGTGGCGGAAATTTCCACCAAGTTTGCGGCGCAAATTAAGGGCAACCCCGATGTAACCTTGTACGACAATTTGCCCCGCCTGCGCACGGACCCGGTCATCTTTTTTACGCTTGATATCAATATGCAGGCCAACCCGGATGTAGGTTCCGGCAAGTTGGACGGGCAGGGGATTCCCGCTGATTTCTTTGCTGATAAAAATTTGCGCCAAGCCTTTGAATACGCCTTTGATTATGATTCCTTTTTAAAGGAATCTATGGAAGGCCGCGGCGAGCGCGCTATCGGCCCGGCTCCGGCGGGGTTGGTCAAATACGATAAGGATTTTAAACAATATCCCTTTGATTTAAAAAAGGCCGAGGAACTCTTTAAAAAGGCTTGGGGCGGCCAAGTGTGGGAAAAGGGCTTTAAATTTACCATTACCTACAACACCAGCGGCGATATGCGCCAAATTGCGAGCGAAATTTTAAAACGCAATGTGGAAAGTTTAAACTCCAAATTTCAGATTGACTTGCGCGGTGTAACGTGGCCATCGTTCTTGGAAAAAACCGCCAAACGCCAAATGCCGATGTGGGCGCGCGGCTGGGTGGCAGATTACGCCGATGCGCACAATTTCTATTTCCCGTTCTTGCACAGCCAAGGGCGGTATGCGCTTTCGCAGGGATACAAAAATCCGCAAGTGGACGCACTGATTGAGCGGGCCGTGGCGGAGACCAACTTTGCTAAGCGCAGCGCCTTATATAAGCAGGTGCATAACTTAATGCACGAGGACGCAATGCAGATTTATACCGTCCACCCCACAGGCCTGTGGGCAATGCGCAAAAACGTGAAGGGCTTTACGGATAACCCGGTGTATATGGGTATTTATTTCTACCCGATGTTTAAAGAATAGCCGTTGCGGTAAAATTTGTGTTTGTGTGCGGGGCAAGGATTTGTATTCCTTGCCCCGCTTCATTTTTTAAAAAGGGACCTGCTGAATTGTCAGCCCGCTAGGGGCGCGACCTGCAGGGTTTCGGGCCCTGTCGTTAATAAAATAAGCAGGTCATCCTGAATTTAGTTCAGGATCTACCGATTGTGTTGTTGGTTGTTGCTGTTGGACCTTAACGACAACTACCCAAGATGTAGATTCTGAAACAAGTTCAGAATGACCCCTATTTTGATAACGGCAAAAAATGTTGTTTTTGTCGTTGTCTTTTTGGCTGTTTACTGTAAA